>JAYTBK010000026.1:0-25143 GCA_043737035.1 Bacteroidota bacterium
CATACAGCAAACCACTAACAAACCATTAAACGTAGGTTTCGATAAAAACAACAATCACTCGAGCGCGATGTATTATAATATTGGGAATGGATGGGTGCAATCTGCCATAAAAGGTTCACTTATGATAAACCCGGTAATGGGCTGCGTTGAGCCTCCGGCCATAACGGCAGTTCACCAAAATGCTATAAAAGAAACTGCGATAAAGGTATATCCAAATCCCACACAGGATATGATTACTATAAATGCGGAAAATACGGTGGATGAAAACATTACCGTTAAAATTTTAAATACGATGGGCGAAGAAGTCTATTCATCGGCATTTACAAACAACTTCGCAATTGATCTAACCAATTTAACCAATGGAGTATATTTTATTTCTCTTAGAGGCAGTTCACAAAACGTTATACCCCAAAAATTTATCATAGCCCGATAATGAACAACGAAGAGCAAGAAGTTGAATCCGCTGACGACGATAAAGAACTATACGAACACCACAACATAAAAATTGAAAAAGGCCAGGTAATGCTGCGCATCGATAAATTTTTAATGACCCGTATAGCCAATGCAACACGAACCAAGTTACAGCAGGCATGTGAAAATGATTGTATACTTGTAAATGGCAACCCCGTAAAATCCAATTACCGCATTAAACCGTTCGATGAGATTTCTGTTTTAATGTCGACTCCGCCGCGTGATATTGAAATTTTAGCAGAGAATATACCGATAAATGTTGTGTATGAAGATGAATTTATTTGTGTTGTAAATAAAAAACCTGGTATGGTAGTTCACCCAGCATACGGCCACTACAGCGGAACACTTGTAAATGCGCTAGCGTACCGGTTCAAAAATTTACCTGTTTCACGCACGCAACTTACCGAAAATTTATCGATTGACCGGCCAGGATTGGTACATCGAATAGACAAAAATACATCAGGCATCATCATCATTGCAAAAACGGAATTGGCCATGACGCGCCTTGCAAAAGATTTTTTCGACAGAAACCTTGATAGAAAATATATTGCAATAGTTTGGGGCGACGTAAAAGAAGAAGTCGGAACGATTACTTGCAATGTAGCGCGTGATTTAAAGAACAGAAAAGTAATGGCCGCTTTCCCCGACAGTGAACATGGTAAACATGCAATTACGCATTACAAAGTTTTAGAAAGATTTGGTTACGTAACTGTTGTAGAATGTAAACTCGAAACCGGACGAACACATCAAATTAGGGTGCATATGAAATATTTGGGTCATCCGCTTTTTAATGATAACGAATATGGAGGCGACCGCGTTTTGAAAGGTTTGCCAAGCAACAAATACAAACAATTTATTGAAAACTGTTTTGAAATTTTGCCGCGGCAGGCATTACATGCAAAAACACTGGGCATAACGCACCCAATAACAAAAGAATTGGTTTTTTTTAATAGCGAATTACCCGATGATATGCAGCAGGTTATTGAAAAATGGAGGAAATATTCCTATATTTTTGAAGAAGAATAAACCTTACCGTACACCTATTTGTTTTTGGCTACCGTTGTAGCTTCATCAAACTCCAACTTAAGCTCTTCGGCATCTAATTTCTGAAGCTGAGATTCCGTAAAAGTTTCGTGCCAAATAATTAGCATTTCAACTTTTTGCATATCCATGGCCCTCCCACCTTCCATGCGCTCCCATTTTAATGTGAAAGTCTCATCCTGACCTTTCATGAGAAGAACAGCATCCGATTTTTTTTCGTTGGCGTATTCTTTGCCATCCGGTAATTTTGCAGCTGCTTTCCGCGGCTGTATAATGGCGACTTTATCTCCTGCATACACACACTTAAACTTTGCTTCGGTTTTAGAGGTTTCTTTGTTAACGTTTAATGCGGTGCACGATATTGAACTTGCCTCAAAATCATTTTTTGCAATCGGCAATACAAAATTTGGCACTGAAACTACAGTCCCTTTTTGCGAAACTTTATATAAACCATTCAATTTAAAGGAATAATTTTTAATAGTGTTAAATGCGCCGCCTTTCAAATTAATAACCCTAAAATCCGATTCGTTAGGCGCTATAATTAACCATTTTTCTTTTGGCCTTTGTTCCTTACCATTTACTACAAAAACGCATTCTTCCGGTTTTAAGATGATAAAATCGGCAGTTAAATTTGTGATTTTAAGTTTAAATTTTGTTTCCCCGGCAGTTGACACCGCATTATCGACAATTATTTTTACATCGTTGGTTTGTTTTTCAACGTTGTTATAAAACAACTTTTCGTACTTAATTTGTTTTTGGGAGAAGAATGTTTGTGTGATACCACACAGTATCGACAAAGTTAAAATCAGTTTTTTCATCATGTTTGTTATGTTAAAATACTAAATATACAAATTAAATTTAAAATAAATATATTATTGATTAAGCCACATAAAAATATGCGGATTATTTTTATATTCTTCAAAGTTTTTTCCATTAAATGTAATCACACAAAAATCGATAAAAGGCAAAATACCGAATGCCCCGCCAAGACTAGCCACATAAGCAACCGGCACATAAGGTTGCGAGCCTAGATAAATACGGTGTAATCCAACGATGCCGAACGGGAAAGGAAAGGCCAAAACCGCGGCTGTAATGCGTTTGTTAAGTTTCTGCTTTTTTTTAAATAGAACTAGAACGGGATTTGGTTGCCGTGCGTTAGTTTCAATTTCGTAAACCTCTTCCGAATTGTTGATTACACAGGTATTTAATGTATCGCACGTATAAGCTGTAATGGTTTCCGAACTGCCTTTATACCCCGAGCATAACAAAAAAATAATCAAACTAAACTTTGTCATTTAATTTTCCTGCTTTAACAAATTAATGTCAGAAATCAATTTCGTAACCGCTACCGAATCTGTTCCGTCGTAAATACCACGTATGCGTTTTTGTTTATCGATCAATAAAAATAACTCGCTGTGCAAAAATCCTTCAGCTGTTCCATCTTCTTCAAAAGCATTAATCAAATAACTATTTTTTGCCAAATCATAAATATCTTTTTTATTTCCGGTTAAAAAATGCCATTTATTTTTAATTGCCCCGTAATTTTGCGAGTACCCATTGAGTACTGCAACCGTGTCGTGCATTGGGTTTACGGTGTGGGATAATATTAAGAAGTTGTTATCTTTTTCAAAAGCGTTTTGCACGCGTGCTAACTGGCTGCTCATCTGCGGGCAGATACTTTGGCAGGTTACAAAAAAGAAATCAGCAACATATATTTTATTTTCAGTGGTTTTTTCCGTTACGGATTCGTTGTATTGATTGGTAAAAAAAAACGGATTTATAGTGTGGTAAATTGTATCGCTATTATTAACGATTCGCTCGCCAATAATAGGTAGATTAGTTTCGATTTTCTCGAGCCTAGTTGTACAGGCAAATAAAATTGCGCTTACACCAGCAATGATCGTCAGCCGAAACTCTCGCATCGTTATTTGCTTTCTATTTTGTTATTTTTAATGATCAATTTTTTTTCTTCTTTCAATCGTAAGTGTTGATATTCTTCGATTAACCTCTTTATTTCGGACACATAACGGGCATCATAATACCCGCGTATATGGCGGTTTTTGTCAACTAAAACAAAAAAACTATAATCAATATAAATAGGTTTTGCTTTAAAATAAATCAGGTTTAAACTATCAAACGATTGCGATTGCCAATAATAGGTGTAAATCTGCGGATTGCCCTGTTTCAACTTCTCGAAATCGTTTAAGCAATTGGTATCGCTATTTTCGCTGCGCGGCGTAACAATTATAAACGGAACTAACTTTATCTTTTCTTTTTTATATTGAGCGTACTCACTAAGTCCGGCAAGACGGTAATTATCTTTTTTATATGATGGCTTAATAAAACAAACTGCATACAGAGGAAAATTTACAGTATCAATAACAACATTTTGCAGAGGTTGACCGTTTGCCAAAGTTTTAAATACCGATGGCACAGTATAAAAAACAGTATCGCCGGCCGGTGCAGTTTTAGGCCCGTAAAAAGGTAACTTTTTTGAATTGATAGTTGTGAATTCTAAAATAATTTTAAAAAGCGCAGGAAACAATAAGATCACAAAAAAAAGTAGCTTTTTATTTTTCATTTATGTTAGAGCAATACTCAACGTGAATGTTTAATATTTCTTTTTAACTTTCATTAAATACATTACAATAGCAAAAACGTTTAAAAAATGCGATTGGTTAAACTTAATTTTATTTTTTCCGCCAATTTATTTTCAAAAGTGAGTTTGTGTGATGACCGCATTCCCCTTAAGGGTAAAACTGTTTTTTCTCCATCGTTATAAATTAATCTTAGTTTACTTTTGGTATTTTCTACGCCATTTGAATCCAGATAATAAATCTCTTTATTATAAATAAAATTTTGTTTTATCTCTAATCGGTCATCAAATAAAATAGCATACGGATGAACTAACAACCATAAACCCTGCAAGGTTAATAAAAAACCGGGGACTATAAAAGCCGTTCCCCAAGGATTTACTTTTTTCAGTAAATAAAAGCTTAGCCAATCACAAATAATGCCTGCCCCAATACATAGCATTACAAATAAAATATTACGTTCAAAATATTCTTTGGGTTCATTTTCGTTGTTTTTCACAACGCTAAGTTAAAACTTTAACGAGTTTAGTTTTTGATTTTAAAAATTATTTTTTATTATTGTATAAATAACCTTTAACATTTGTAACATTTTGTAAGTTATTACGTTATAAAGTTAAACGTACCCCGATGATGATGAAACTAAATAAAATATTTGGGAAACTGCTTTACTCGAGTGTGTTATACTCAGCAACTTTAATTGGTCAAACCAATTTACCCATAATAGACAATCCGGTTGCTGCTATGTTAGACAGCCTCGCAAACCAAAAAGTCTTAGAAAAAGCGTTGCTTAAACCTGTTTATCCTAAAACGAATAAATATAAATACACCGAGGACAGTGTACCTCGTTTTGAAGATTTTATTTACGAAAGCCGTTTAGCTAAACTCGATGCAAATTCTCCGTTTGATTTAGTTTATAACCCACACGTAAAAGGCTTTATTGATCTTTATTCAATACGCAGACGGCAGTTGGTAAGTCGTATGATGGGTTTATCACAACTTTATTATCCAATGTTTGAAGAAATTTTTGACAAACATAACATTCCTTTAGAATTAAAACATTTAGCTGTAATCGAATCAGCTCTTAACCCCAACGCCCGCTCAAAATGTGGCGCAACCGGTTTATGGCAATTTATGTATCCAACCGGTAAAATGTATGGCTTAACTGTAAACTCTTATATGGATGACAGATCCGACGTTTACAAGGCTACAGAAGCAGCAGCGGAATATCTTAAAAGCCTGTACACCATGTTTGGCGATTGGCAAATGGTTTTAGCAGCCTATAATGCCGGGCCAGGAACAATTAGCAAAGCAATACGCCGAAGCGGCGGTAAAAAAACGTATTGGGAAATAAGGCCTTTTTTGCCTTTGGAAACTCAAGCCTATGTACCTGCTTTTATTGCTGCAAATTACATCATGAATTATCCGACTGAGCATAATATTTACGCGTCTACACCACGTAAAACTTATTTTGAAGTAGATACTGCAGTTGTTAAGGAACCCATGTCTTTTACCCAAATATCAGCGGCGCTTGATATTCCGGTTGACGAAATAACCTATTTTAACCCTCAATACCGAAAAGGTGTAATACCGGCTGGTGGAAATATGCTTACGCTTCCGAAAGCGAAAATTGGAACTTTTTTAGCCAATGAAACCGAAATTTATGCGGCCATTAAATCGCAGCAACTTGTTGCACTCGAAAATACATTAGCGGTTAAAGAAGTTCAAAAAACCCATACGGTGCGCGGTGGCGAAAAAATTAGCACCATTGCCAAAAAATATGGAGTAACCGTAGCCGACATTAAATCGTGGAACTATATAGGCAAAAAGGGAATTAGAGCGGGTAAAAAATTAATTGTTTATGTAAAACAAGATGTAGCCGTGCCTGCAAACGTAAATGAAAAAACAGATACGCCCAAAGCACCGCAAACCAATCTTGCGAAAGCAAAAACCGATACGGCTAGTGCTAAAACGAAACTTGCCGACAAAACCTTAACAAAAAACAGTTTTTATAAAGTGCATAAAGGCGAAACTCTTTATAGTATATCCAAAAAAACAAATATTAGTGTCGATAAGTTGCTCGAATACAATGAATTAAAGAAAAATGCTGAATTAAAAATTGGCCAGAAAATAAAACTGGTTTCCTAAGATTAAAAACCCTTTTATATTTAAAAGGGTTTTTTTTTATGCGCCCTGTAACTATTATGAATGTGTAAACGTTCTATGCTCGTAAACTGTGACGGTAATCGAATTTAATAATTGTATAGATCAGTATTCTGATAATTTATATCGCTTTATTTTAAAGCATATAAAGGATGTTGATGCTGCCAAAGATATTGTACAAGATACCTATGAAAAAATTTGGCGTAAAGTAAATGACGTTGAAAGTACGAACGCAAAATCGTATTTATTTACAACGGCACATCATACGCTTGTAGATTTTACCCGCAAAGCAAAAAAAAAGGGCGACTATACCGAAGTGGTTGAAAATAATCTCAAGCACGAAAACCAGTATTCGGACACAAAAGAAATTTTAAATTTTGCTTTGGATAAGTTGCCGGAGATACAAAAAAGTGTTGTGTTATTAAGGGATTACGAAGGATACGATTATGCGGAAATTGGTAAGATAACCAGCCTAACAGAAAGTCAGGTAAAGGTTTACATTTTTAGAGCCCGGGCTTTTTTAAAAAATTATATTGGGAAAATGGAGGTGCTGATTTAATGAACAACATTACAATACATAATTATGAAGCGTTTTTGCTGGACTTTAGCGAAGGCAATTTAACGGGCGATAGTCTTTTGGAGCTGGAAGTATTTATGATCGATCATCCTGAATTGGGAATAGAATTAGATGCCGCAAGCATTTCTTTTACTGATAACGAAACTATTTTTTTTAATCAGAAACAGAACTTAAAAAAAACTTCGCATGATTTGGTGACCGCCGAACAGTTTATAAATTATATTGAGAACACTATTTCGTTTGAAGAAAAAATATTACTGGAAAAAAGCTGTCGTGCAAATCCAACATTGGCTGCGGAATTACTTCTATATAAAAATACAATCGCTATACCCGATTTTACACTAAAATTTCACGACAAAAAATCTCTAAAACGTAAGCCAAAAATTGTATGGTTTAATTTTGCCCCTGTACATTTTGCCGCAGCTGCCTCTGTTGCTTTCGCTATTTTATTATATGTGTTTTGGCCATCGTCGGGTACAGTGAACACTGACAAAAAAATAGCAACAGTTGCTTATCCAAATAATTTGACCAAAAATAAATTAGCAACACTGAAGCCGTTAGTATTGACGAGTGTTTTGCAAACTTCAATTATAAAAACAAAAACACAACCGCTTAATAAAAATGTGAGTATGCCATTAACGAACATAAAAGAAAAGCCAGATGAGTTACAAAATGATTTGCCGATTGCATCGGATACGCTTAATTATGTAGTCAAAAAAACCTCCGTTTTAAATTTATCTAATCAAAAAAACGTAGTATTAGCGGCTCAAACATCTTCTAAAACAATTGTGGAAGTAATAACATATAATGTTGATGAACCCGAATTGAAAACCAAGAAAAAAGGATTTTGGTCGGTTGCCGGAAAAGCGCTTAAAAGTATAAATAAAGCCGGTTTAAAATCGGTAAATGGTGAAGAAGAAAATGCGAGTGGTAATAACACATACGCGTTAACTTTAGGGAATTTTAGTATACGACATCATTCTAATTAAATTTTATAGCGTTGGATAAAACGCGCCGGCAATGTGCTCAAAATTTAATTCGTGTGCATTTTGAATAATAGAAATAATATCGAAGCGTGTTTCAGTATTTACATTGTTTTCTTTAATGTAAAAATCGGCAGCTTTAATTAATTTTTTTTGTTTGGCTTTTGTAACAAATTCTTCAGGCGTGCCAAATGCGTTGCTCGCACGCAATTTTACTTCAACAATAATTAACAAATTGTTAAATGTGGCGATAATATCAATTTCCAAATGTTTATGACGCCAATTTTTAGCTAAAATTGAGTAACCTTGCTTCAACAAATGCGCAATCGCAATTTGTTCGCCCTGCGTACCTTTTTGCGTATTAGTCAACATAATTTTTTATTTATAATTAAAATAATTAGCTTAGTATAATAATTTAAAACAACCCAAATGAACAAATTAAAATTATTAGCAGCAAGTGTAGTCCTATCGTTTACAGCCTTTGCTCAAAATTACGAGGGAACCATTGAATTTAAAATGGAAACCAATCGTGATACCACTACAAATATATATTATGTAAAAGGAAACGATGTAAAATTAGATCAGATTGGTCGTAAATCGGGAAAAGTAGAAGGTAGTTTTGTATTTAATCTTACAAGCAACGAAATTAAATTTGTAAATCCTGTGCGAAAAGTTTGGGGAGAACATAAAAGTGAAACGGTTGCCATGATAAAAGGCAATTGTGTTACTGTAAAAGGAACAAATGTAAAAACCATACAAGGTCAAAAATGTACAGAGTATACAGTGACAAATACAGAGGAAAATACGATCATTACGTATTGGATGGCATCGGGCAAATATGATTTTTTTATGCCTTTGGTAAAAGCGTGGAACAGAAAAGACAAACAAAGTATTTATTTTAACCAAATAAAAGATTTGCCTAAAGGTTCGATGCCGCTCTTATCGGAAGAAAAAACCATTAGCGAAGGGAAAATCATGAGCAAACTCGAAGTGTCAAAAATGACGAAAGGAAATATTGACGCCGCAAAACTTGCAATACCTGCCGACTACAAAAAATTCGAACAGAAATAAAAATTGACATATTTTGAAGCCCGTCTGCAAAAAACAGTCGGGTTTTTTATTTTAAACAAAGTTTAACAATCCAACGCGGTTACAAATTCGTGTGATGTGGCATCAATATAAAAACCACATCTATGAAAAATAAAATCTCATCTTTCTTCAAATTACAAGGCTTAATTTTATGTACCAGCTTCATCTTCCTTTCATGTAGCCACGGGCGCGAAGACAAAAATTATTTCGGGCAAAAAGCAGAATCAAGCGAAGGTGCCAAAGCCATTACCGATGAGCAGCCTGTGTTTAAAGGCGATACTAACAGAACCTTTATAAGGAAAGCAGATTTATGTTTTAAGGTGAAGGATGTGAAAACGTCGACGTTTAAAATTGAGCAGATTGTTAACGCCAATAACGGTTACGTTACAACTTCAAACCTTGAGAGCACGATAAACTCTAAAAGCTCCGTTAGAACAAGCAAAGACAGCGTGATGGATGTTATAAATTATACGGTGCAAAGTAATATTGTTGTAAGGATTCCCAATGAAGACCTAGATGAAACTCTTGCGGAAATTTCAGGGTTGATCGACTATCTTGATTATAGAAGAATAAACGCGGAAGATGTTACGTCTCAATTTGAGTATGGCGCCCTTGCCGAAAAAAGATACGCAAAACACACAAACCGTTTAGAAAAAGCCATTGACCAAAAAGGAAAAAAACTTACTCAGTTAGTGGAAGCCGAAAATAATTTATTGGATAAACAACAAGGCGTCGATGCGCTACAAATTAACTCCAATGAATTGGCATACGGTGTAAAATACAGTACGATTGCTATCAACGTATATCAAAAAGAGTATATTAAAAAAGAAGTGAGCGCATACTTCGTGCCCGTTGAACCCTACAAACCATCATTTGGATCTGATTTAAAAATCGCTACAAGCGCCGGTTTGGTGGTGTTTGAAGAACTCATTTTATTTTTTATAAAGTTGTGGCCCATCGCACTTTTAGTTACGGGCTTTGTATTTATTTTTAAACGAATTCGCAAATTTAAAATTTTTGGTAATTAATATGGTGCGCATGTGTTTACTGTAGTAAATGTAATAGAGTGATCTGTGTAATGCAAAGTTGTAACCCTCGCATATATGTTTAATTTTGTAACGATATTAAACGTGCCATACTTGCTTTGCGCGCTAAAATAAAATGTATGATCGTAGTTGATAAAGCCATCGTTGAATCCGATACTATTTTGGATTACATTCCGCAGCGCCCACCAATTGTGCTAATTAGTAGAATCTATAAGGCCGATGAACAATCTGTGGTTTCCGGGTTTGATGTAATAAACGCACATATGCTGGTTCAAAATGGTTACTTAACCGAATCGGGAATTATAGAAAACATGGCTCAAACAGCCGCTTCACGAGCAGGTTTTGAAGCAGTAAAAAATAATGCCAAACCGGTAGTTGGATTTATTGGCAACATTAAAAATCTGCAAATTCATTTTTTACCCGCGGTAGGCAACGAACTTTTAACTGAAGTATTTACAAAAACACAGGTGATGAATGTTTCCATCATCGAAGCTAAATCATATTGTAATAACAAGCTTGTTGCAAATTGCGAAATGAAAATATTTTTGCAGGAAAATTAATAAATGAATTCGTTGGTTGACATACAGAACGTTTCAAAAAAATACAAAGAAGCTCCGCGAGCGGCTGTAAGTAAACTTTCTATGAAGATTGAACGCGGGAATATTTTTGGTTTGTTAGGCCCAAATGGCGCAGGAAAGACGACGTTGATTTCGATGTTGTGCGGATTATTTCCTCCTGATACCGGAACAATCTTTATTAATGGCGGCACGCACCAAACCCATAGTACACAATCGAAACAAGCCATTGGCGTTGTACCGCAGGAAATTGCACTTTATCCAAAATTAACGGCCTGGGAAAATCTTAATTTTTTAGGGCACATGTATGGCTTAAAAGGAAAAGCGTTAAAGGATTTGATTATAATGCATTTATCCGTTTTAGGGCTGGAAGCAAACATGCATCAGAAGATTATTTCCTATTCTGGTGGAATGAAACGAAGGGTTAATTTAATAGCCGGTTTGTTACATAATCCGCAATTATTAATTTTAGATGAGCCAACGGTTGGTGTTGATATACAATCAAAGCAAGCGATTATTGATCACTTAACTAAAATGAATCGCGAAAATGGAACGACAATTTTATACACGTCGCACCATTTGGATGAAGCAGAAAATTTTTGTGATCATATTGGAATCATTGATCACGGAATGCTCGTCACGCAAGGAAAAACAAGTGAACTGGTAGCGCAAAATCATTGTAAAACAATTGAGGAAGTGTATTTAAAAATAACAGGAAATAATTTCAGGGATAAGTAAAACATACGATTAAGTTTAATGGATCGCAAGGCGAAAATATCTGAAATAAAATTTGTGACCATCTTAATCCGTAAACCAATTTAATTCATGACAACCAAGGTTTTAATTGTTGGGGCGGGGCCCACAGGCTTAATGTTAGCGAATCAACTCAATCGTTTTAATATTGAATTTATAATCATTGATAAAAAAAACGGGCCAACTCAACAATCACGTGCATTAGCAATAACTCCTCGAAGCATGGAGTTATATCAACAACTCGAACTTTCAGACAAAATAATGGAGCAATCAAACCGTTTGACAGGTCTAAATCTCTATAGTGAAGGAAATTTAAAAGCAGATATTGTTCTTTCTGAAATTGGGAAATATTATACTGATTTTGTAAATCCAATGCTGATTTTTGAACAGAGTAAAAATGAAGAACTCCTTTGTGAAAATCTTTATAAACACGAAAGAAATATATTATGGAATTACGAATTTATTTCAATAGATGAAAATGGTAAACAGCCGCTTGTTACTGTGGCAAATATCTCTACCAACAACCGTTTTCAGATAACTGCAAATTGTATCGTTGGATGTGACGGGGCAAGAAGCCCAGTAAGGCACGCGCAAAATTTTAAGTTTGAAGGGGGCACATACGAAAATAAGTTCTATGTTGTAGATACCGATATAGACTGGAAGTTTGGCAAGAACAAGGTTATAATTGTACCATCAGATGAAGTATTTGTTGCGTTTTTTCCAATGAAGGGCGAGAAACAATACAGAATTATTGGAACGCTACCAAAAAAGTTTAACGAAAAAAATGAAATCGATTTTAAAGATTTAGAGCTTACTATCAAGAATGCTACAAAATTTGATCTAAAGCTCGTGAATATCGGGTGGCATTCAATATACAAATTACACCATCGATGTGTAGATACGTTTAGCAAAGGAAAAATTTTTTTGGCAGGAGATGCAGCCCATGTGCATAGTCCGGCTGGCGGCCAAGGCATGAACACGGGATTACAGGACGCCCATAATTTATCATGGAAATTAGCCTTAGTAATTAAAGGAGAAGCAAAAATATCGTTATTGGAAACATACAACGAAGAGCGATTACCATTTGCGCGTTTCCTTTTAAAATTTACTGACAGGGCTTTTTCTTTTATGGCAGGCGGCAACTGGTTTTTGAGGAAGTTTAGGAAACATGTAATGCTTTCACTTATTGGGAGAGCCATGAAATTTAATAAAATCAGGTTAATAGCGTTCAAAACTCTTTCACAGTTATTTTATTCGTATTCCTCATCAACAATATCATTTTGTCATACTAAACAAAAAATCAAATTTAAGGCCGGAGATAGAATTCCATGGATTGAAGAACATTTTTTAAAAAAATTTAAAGAACCTGTTTTCCATTTGCTCCATATTTCAGATACAGTGTTTCCTGATAACAAGTTAGAAGAGTTAAAAGCTAACTTCCCATTTTCTATCAAACTAATTGAAAACCAAATTTCGAGCGCGTGGAGAAACCTTGGAGTTATTTCCGAACTCTTTTTATTAATTCGACCGGATCATCATATATTATTTATTACCGATAAGTTAGACAAGCAAGAAATCGAATTGCATTTAAGAACCCACTTTAATTGCTAATGATAAGGGGTATTCATTCTGCATACGACAATACAAAAAAATTAAATGGTCTTGCATATTATAACAATTTAAGCCTAAGACGATTTTAGTAGTGAAACTATTATTCAGTTTATATAAAGAATACAAGGTGCTGATTCGAGATAAAGCAGGGCTTGCCATAACTTTTATTATGCCCACGGCGTTAATTTTGATCATGACGCTTATTCAGGATTCCACTTTTAAATCGGTTAATGAATCTTCGGTGCCGTTGTTGTTGGTGGATCGCGATCATGATTCGTTATCACAAACTTTGGAAAAATATATCGACCGTTCTAAATTTTTTCTTGTCACAAAAAAACAAGTTACCAACGAAGAAGCAAAAAAAGAAATTGCGCAGGGACATTTTTTTATTGGAATTGTCATTCCTGAAAATACAAGTAAAAAATTACGTGAACGTTCAATGGCGCGTGTTACCAAACTGTTGAATAGTTTCAGCGGCGACTCCATAAGCGGAGAAAAGACTGTTGATACTTCCGAATTACAGTTGAATTTATTATTTGATCCCATTACAAAAAAATCTTTCAAAACAACCATCAGCAATTCTATTGAGCGCATCATTTCACAAATAGAAATGCAAGGAATGGTGAGTGCATTAAATAATAAAATGAAAGAATCTTTTCCCGACGCCAAACCATCGCCAATGGAAAATGCGCCACTGGTATTGGTTACCGAAGAGTACGCTTCCTATAATAATTCCACTATTATTCCTAATGCTGTTCAGCACAACGTACCAGCGTGGACATTATTTGCGATGTTTTTTATATGTATTCCCTTAGCCGGAAATATAATTAAAGAACGTGAAGATGGCAGTGCATTTAGATTATTGACAATGCCGGGCTCTTATTTTATTGTGATGCTTGGAAAATTATTAACCTACACTGTTGTAAGTTTGATCCAATTTGGTTTAATGTTATGTGTTGGCATTTTTATTTTACCGTTATTAGGATTACCACAACTAAATATTGGTAATAATTTGCCGCTGCTTTTTTTAATAGCACTTTCGGCGGGGCTTGCCGCTACTGGATTTGGATTATTAGTCGGAACGGTTGCCACAACGCACGATCAGGCATCTTTATTTGGCGCGGTATTCATCATAATTTTAGCGGCCATTGGCGGCGTGTGGGTTCCAACATTTGTTATGCCTGATGTAATGAAAACCATTAGCGTTGTTTCACCACTAAATTGGGGACTAGAATCTTTTTACGCTGTGTTTATTCGCAGCTCTACATTAAAAGAAATTTGGCCGGAAATCGCAAAACTGTTAGCGTTTTTTCTTGCCACACTTGGCGCGGCTTATTTGTATCAAAAATATAAAAGGTTGAAATAGAATACTACGCTTTCAATTATAAAGTGACAGCGAATGATAGCAAAGTATTTCGATATTGCAAGCGATAGTACGTCATTGCGAGCAACAGCGAAGCAATCTCAGCATTAGTATCATAAATTTATAAAAATAAGATTGCTTCGTCGTGCCTCCTCCCAATGACGGGAACTGAGGGGAACAGATACTTTACCTCACCTTTGTAATCACATCGTCATAAACCAAATAATACGTATCGGTCTTCTTTTTTTCTAAAATGTATAGTCCGGTTAGTTTACCAAATGCCGGTAACACCAACTGCTTTTTTGCTACGTGGAAACATGCAAGCGTTAACCGTTGCTTACCTAGTCCCGCCAAAGAAACGCCAGGGTGAATGTGCCCGCTTAGCACATATTTACTTTTATGCTCCATTGGTTCGTGTGAATAAATAAAACAATCGTCTTCCCATAAATCAATCACCGAAAAATTAGGTAACTCGTAGCGGTGTTTTTTTAAAATGTCGTGATTTCCTTTTACCAAAATAAATTTCACATCCGAAAAAGATTCGAGAAATGCTTCAAATAAAAGCCACTCGCGATTGTACGTGCTATGAAATAAATCCCCTAGCAAAATAACTTCCGCAGGCGTATGTTTTTTTAGCAATGCGTCTAACTTTCGCATATCCTCTAGTACGCTATCAGCCGGTATGCATATGCCAGCTTTTCTAAAATGGCTGGCCTTTCCTAAGTGAATATCGGCAATGATTAATTGCTTTGTATCTTGCCGCCACAGGGCTTTTTCGGATAATAACGTAAAATGTTTGTCGCAAAGGGTAATCTGCATTTATTTTTTCTCCATTTGTTTTAATAATTTTTGTACACGCGCTTCGAGCGGTTCATTGCTATAAAATTGTCTGAACCGAGCAACCATAATAGCAAAACAAAAAGGTGTTGGTTTTGTTGGGTGTGTTACCACAATTTTATGATTATTAATGCGTTTGAAAGCCGCTTGCTGACGTGAAATTTCAAGTTCAAAATTGATAACTTCGTCATAGGCCTGTAACAACAATAAATTATCATCTTCATTGTCTTCAAACACTTTAAAGAACAGTTGAGACGATGCTTGTAAGTGACGTGTTTTCTTTTCCTTTCCCGGGTAACCGGTAAATACAAGCCCAGCGATGTTAGCAATGTCTCTAAATTTTCGTTGAGCCATCATACTTGAATTGATGCTTTTAATCGCGTCTTCATAAACATGTTCATCCGAAAATAAATTATTATCAAGCAATTCTTCAATATCAATATCCTGATCGCTTAGTAATTCAAATCCATAATCGTTCATCGAAATTGAAAATGTTACAGGCCTCAATAAACTGATTCTGTAAGAAAGAATCGCAGCCATTCCTTCGTGCACTAGCCTACCATCAAAGGGGTACACAAAGATATGATAACCTTCGCGAGTTTTAAACTTTTCAATAAGTAGTTCATCATTGCCCGGAAGATGAGATACTTTTTGCTGCAATTCAAAAAGTGGTGCCAATTTTTTTAATTCTTCTGTTAAACTTCCACCTTCTTTATAGGTTGTTAAGCTTTTACGAATGCTCGCCGAGAGTTGCGAAGATAAAGGCATTTTACCGCCCAGCCATGATGGAATAATTCCATTTTTTTCTTTTGATGGACGCACAATGGCTGTCATATCTTTAATACTGTGCAAAGCTAAATTTCTTCCAGCAAACCAAAATATATCGCCTGGTTTTAGTTTACTTAAAAACGCTTCCTCAATGCTGCCCAGGTTTTTTCCTCCAAGTACTTTTACGTTCATCATGCTAAAACCAACAATGGTTCCAATATTCATGCGGTGACGCGCGGCAATTCCTTTACTCGTAACTTTGTAAAGTCCATCTTCTAAAACAACTTTATGAAATTCGTCGTACGCTTTTAGTGATTGTCCGCCACGTGTAATAAAATCAATACACCATTTCCATTCATTCGGAGTTACGGTTTTAAAAGCATGGGTCGTTTTAATTTCGTTGTATAAAATGTCCGCGTTAAATCCATCGGAAACCGCTAATGTAACCATGTATTGAATGAGTACATCAAACGAACGTATGTAAGGAACGCGGCTCTCAATAAGATTATGTTTTACAGCATCCTTCAATGCGCTGCCTTCGATGATTTCAAGTGAGTTTGTAGGAACAAAAAAAATGTTACTTTTTTCTCCCGGACTATGTCCACTTCGTCCGGCACGTTGTATGAACCGCGCAACGCCTTTTGCAGAACCAACTTGTATGATTGTATTAACCGGGCGAAAATCCACACCCAAATCTAAACTTGACGTACAGACTACGAGTTTTAAATTAGAGCTGTGTAAATTTTCTTCTACCCATTTACGCGTTTTAAAATCAATAGAGCTGTGATGTAATGCGATGCTGCCCGCTAAATCAGGCACCCGTTCTAATAATTGTTGGTACCAAGTTTCTGCCTGCGAACGCATGTTTGTGAAAAGTAAAGTTGATTTGCTGGCATTTATAATTGGAATTAACTTAGGCAACAACTGCAAACCTAAGTGACCGCCCCAAGGAAATTTTTCTATTTCATTTGGTAAAACAGTTTTAATGTTTATTTTTTTTTGAAGATTTGCTTTTATTATTTCAGTATTATCAGATATTGGACCTAATAATATTTCCTTTGCTTCATCGAGATTACCAATGGTTGCCGAAATACCCCAAACTTTCAGTTTAGGGTTTATGGCTTTTAAACGCGACAATGCAAGTTCTATTTGTACGCCACGCTTGTTACCAAGTAACTCATGCCACTCATCAACAATAACAAATTCAATATTACTAAACACATCATGATAACCTTTAGCTGCTAACATTAAATGCATGCTTTCGGGCGTAGTAATTAATGCTTGATGCTTATCTTTTTTTTGGCGCGTTCGTTCTTTCATCGATGAATCGCCGGTTCGCAATTCAATCGTGTAAGGCAGGTTTAAATCTTCACTCACTCTGCTGGTTGCCAAATAAATTTCTTTTGATAAGGCCCTTAACGGTGAAATGTACAAGCAATGTAACTTATTAGATTTTGGTTTTGGATGATCGTTAAAATGTTGAATTACTCCAAACCAAATGGCGAACGTTTTCCCGAAACCGGTTGGCGCATTAAGCAGGCCGCTTTTTCCGTCTTTAATGGCAGCCCAAGTTTGTTTTTGAAACACGTGCGACTTCCATCCTTTTTGTTTAAACCATGTTTGTCCTAAATTTATATTTGGATCTTTCTTCAACTATGTATGCGTAATATAAAATAGATTTAAGAAAATTTTTATCATGTCGGTTATGCGAAAACCCATGCTATTTGGTATAAAAATACTCATTCTACCTTTTTTAATATGGATAAAAAAGATAAATAATTAAAAAATCAGTGAAAAAATAACGAATAAAAATATGAGAATTTAAAATCTATTGTTCAATAATCTTTACTGTAGTATTTATATATTTATTATATAGTATTAGGAAATAAATACCGGGTGTCAAAAACGAAACATTTAATTTACTATTGTACTTAGCGAGATTTCAATGCCAGAATTTTGGAAGTCAGATAATTCGCTACCGAAAAATAATATTTCATTTAACGGATTAGGATGAATTAGTAAAAACAGGTTTTGCATATTCGGAAACGGCCATAACATAATCGCAATTATTAATATGTCCATACTTAAAATTTGATTGTCGTTATAACATCTTAATTTTACATAGATATTCGCGTTGGATATACTTGTGCAAAAATTGTATTGATTAAAAGGATGTAGTTTTAAGCTGCGCACAGGGCAAAACTTTTCAAACGGGTTCTTTTCACCAAGTAAATTTCATATCTATATATCAGAAAATAAATATTAACTCAACTGTTTATTCAACTATTAACTTTTGAGCCTTCATGTTGTTTTTTAGATCCTTGGTTGTAATAAAATATACACCGGGTTTAAAGTCGGAAACATTAATGGTCTCAACGCATTGAGAATATGGTTGGGAAAACAAAGCTTTACCGTTTAAATCGGTGATAGTGATCGATGAAACCTCTTTTAAATTTAATGTTATAAAATTTATATCTGGCGGAACAGGGTTTGGAAAAACAGCGAAACTTTTGTCAGCAACACTGGCATCAAACACACTTACGTCCATATTTCGCTTTGGAATAAAGCTATACGCAAACCATTGTATCCCTTCCAATTGTATAAACATTTTCCAAGTAGCAGTTTCAGAAACTAAACTTGAATTAAGCGCAGAGTAAGGCGAAAAATACTGATTTAAATTAATCCATGAATTCATAAAGGATGGCTCTGCGCTGTAAATTGGTATAACCTTAATAGTAGTGGAAGCCGTAGCAAGCGCTTCGAGTCGGGGTTTAACGTAGCCGTATTGATAGCTTTGGCTATAGTTTGAGGTTGGCAAATAAATGCTTAATAACACTCGGTCGACACCTGTAGCGACAATTTGTTTTGCTTGCCCCGGATTAAAAAATCCAAAATAGGCTTCGGATATTTGGCCAGTGGTATTCGCTAATGAATCAACACGAAAAAGTGCCCGTTTGTAAAATTTAAATGCGCCAGCGGTATCACAACTTAAGCTGGCAGGCTGAAGGTAATTGGTGCAATAATAAGCCCCCGTGGAAACAGAAGCTGCAATCCAAAATTCGAACTCGAAATTGTAAACATCTACCTTTTCGTTTGCGGCCGGATGTTGCGAATTATAAACGTGTACGATGTTTTTAAAAAAATCAAACGTTTCTCCGGCAACACCGATTTGAGTTATACTATACGTTGTCTTCGCTTTCTTTATAAACGCAGCAAGTGGCTGAGAGGTTGCGGTATTTGTAAGTGGAGTGGCGACATTAACTAAATGAATGTCATATAAAGTAAGATAATTAAAATTATTATTTTTCGCAAAAAGCAATAAGCTGTCCTCACGCGAGGCGTTGCCTAAAATAGTATTGAAACTATTGACGTAAAATCCTTTAACATTTTGAGCATAGGAATCAATAATAATACTAAGTAAGATGTAGGTTAAAATAGTCGATCTCATGATACAGTTTATATTGATTATACACCGAAAATAGATAAAAGAATTATAGTAACAAATACCCACCAACACCGACTTTTTAAACAAATTAAAAAAAGTAAAATTTTGTTTGGCAGGCTTCCGATGTCGGCTTATCTTTTCACCGTAGGGCTATTTATTTTCTATCGTTTTTAATAATTCGCTTGCCTTCAAATAAATTATTTTTCCTTCACGCCAAAAAACCAATTCACCCCCATTTTTAGCTGTTTCCCTAACCAATTTCTCAAATGAAAGTATCAATCCGTCGGAAATTTGTTGAGATAATGTTTTTTCAGTGTTCATCTTGGTTAATAATTTTAAAGTAAATTTCTTTATTATAAATTGTTATTGGCTCTCCTGCTGCTTGCTCTGCTATTAATACATGGTTTGTATCTGAATTATCAAAAATCATCCAACTGGTAACAAATGGCATGTACAAGGTGTGTAAATTTTGAAGCCCGGCGGAATACCTTCTTACTATTGTCGATTTTTCTATATTGTGGCCGCCACTTGCAAATCTTTTTAAAACGCGTTCCTCAGCCAACTGAACCGTTTTTAACCAGAAGAAGATAAGATGAATTTCATAACCTTTTTGTTTAGCATATTCTAGAAGTTTTAAATAACTTTTTGCTGCTAATGTGGTTTCAAAGGCAAAATCAACTTTTTGGGAAATCAATTCTTTAATTCTGGTCAGCATAATTCTCCCCGAATTAATCGCTACACCCTCTACATTAAAAGGAGACAATCCTTTGGCAATATTATCAGCATTAATAAATTCAGTACATTTTAATACTTGAGGCAAAACTGTATAACTGGCTGTGGTTTTTCCCGCTCCATTGCATCCGGCAATTATATAAATCTTGGGCATATTCTATAAAGGTATAACTAATTAATACATCTCGTTGATCAACAGGAAGTTTAATGTCCTACATTTTAAGTTCAGTTCAAATATATTGTGTTACTGGGTAAGCCTCAACAAATCCAACAAATCTTGTTTGGTATTTGCTTCCGAGAGAGGCTTATCTTTCCGCCAACGCGCAATGCGTGGAAACCTAAGGGCAATACCGCTTTTATGGCGCGGCGATTCGTTAATGCCTTCAAAAGCAATTTCGAAAACCCAATGTGGTTTTACGCTTCTTACAGGACCAAATTTTTCGATTGTGTTTTTTTTAACCCAATTGTCTACTTCAAAAATTTCTTTATCCGTTAAGCCGCTGTACGCTTTTGTAAACGGAACAAGTAAATCTCCGTCCCATACGGCAAATGTAAAATCAGTGAACAAATTCGCGCGTCGTCCCGAGCCGCTTTGCGCGTAAATTAAAACAGCGTCGATGCTATATGGATCAACTTTCCATTTCCACCATTTTCCGCGCTTGCGTCCTGTTTCATAATTACTGTCCTTTCGTTTAAGCATCAAACCTTCGCAACCAAGCGATTTTGCCTCATTGCGGAAATCATTTAATTTACTCCAATCATCACACTCTACTAACGGTGCGAGTATTAAAGTTGAATTAAATGCAAGCGAATTTGAAACTATATCTACTAACGTTTTGCGCCTGTACGTTAGAGGCTCGTCGCGTAAATCTTTTCCTTGACATTCAAGCAAATCGTAACAAACCATTTTTAAAGGAATATCCTGTAGTATTTTTTTTGTAATTACCTTGCGCGTGGTGCGCTTTTGCATTTGGTTAAACGATTGAATTTGACTATCAATAATAGGCAGTATTTCTCCGTCTATTACCGTACCATCGGGCAAAAACTCTATCAGTTCATTAAACTCAGGGAATTTATCTGTTAGCAATTCTTCGCCCCTACTCCATACAAACAGTTGTTTGTTTCGAACGATTATTTGCCCGCGGATACCGTCGTATTTTCGTTCAATTTGCCACTCATGAATGTTTCCGAGTTCTGGCAATTCGAAATCCAAGGCATACGCTAAACAAAAAGGGTACGGCCTTGAAGTTGTATCTGAAAATTCGTCTTCCTTTAATAGATCAAGTAAAGAAGTATCTGTTGGTTTCCAATTACCAATGAAGCGATGAGCAATTACTTTTTCATCAATATGATATGCCTTTGCCAACGCTTTAAACACAAGCGATTTCGACACGCCAACTCTAAAAGCACCGGTAATTAATTTATTAAAAATATAAAGTTCGGTGGGCGATAATTTATTCCAGTAATGTAAAACACGTTCTTTTTTTGCATCATCGTTCAGTTTGGCGAGCCTTTCAAACTCACGCATTAAATCATTCAACGAAACGTCCGATATATTTTCTGATTTGGAATTAATGAGAAGTGTAATTGTTTCTGCAAGGTCGCCCACAACGGCATATGAATCAGCAAATAACCATTGCTTTACATTTGCTATTTCCGAACACCAGAGTTTAAGAAAATTTGAATTGATAGGGCGTTTCGGCCGGTTACCAACCAACAAAGCAATGGCCCAAATAGAATTTTTGGGATCTGTTTGTAAAAAATAATTAGTGAGCGCATCAACTTTAGCCGTCGTTTTAGTTGTAGCGTCCAACTCATAGTATAAATCGGAAAATGCTTTCATGCCGATGCTTCTTCTTCTTGCGTGGTTGCTGTATCTTGCTGCTCAAGCTCTTCACTTTCAAATAAAGTATCGACAGGTACAGCATTTAGTCCATACTGTTCAGTTAACCATTTAGCATAAATTGATTTGTAGCCATGCGTTACATAAATATTTTCGGCGCCGGTTTCCAACACTGCTTCGTTCAGCCCTTTCCAATCGGCGTGATCACTCATAATAAAACCCACATCAGCATTTCTTCGGCGCCTCGCACCACGCAATTGCATCCAACCGCTACACACGCCCAATTCGTAAGGATCAAACTGTCGCAACCATGGCGAACCAATGGCTGACGGTGGCGCAACAACAATTACCGGTTCTCCTAAAGTTTTTTTGATACCGGCCGCATAACGCATGTATCGATCATTATTTAATCCTAATGCATTATTTGTATTAAAGATGGTGCCATGCAATATGATGGGAATAGTAAGATCGTTAATACAATTTAAAATACGTTGCGCTTTGCCTAACGAGTAACCAATAATAACCGATGACTTATTTACCTGTTGATTTTTAAGAACCCAGTTTTTTATATCAAAATTCAAAGCATCTGCCGTTGGAAAACTATAAATGGGTAAACCGAAAGTGGATTCAGTAATAAAATGATGGCATTTTACTGCTTCAAACGGCGGCGTAATACCATCGTGCATTACTTTATAATCGCCGGAAGCAACCCAAATTTCTCCTTTATATTCTAACCGTACCTGAGCTGACCCAACGATATGGCCTGCTGGATGCAAGCTAATTTTTACGCCATTTATTGTTATTTCATTATTATAGTCAAGGGTTTCTAAATTAATATCATCGCCCAACCTGTACTTTAAAATTCCTTTACTGTCGCTGTGAGCTAGATAAGATTTACTTCCGCGGCGTGCATGATCAGAATGCGCATGAGTTATAATGGCTTTTTCAACAGGCCTCCACGGGTCGATATAAATCCCAGCTTGTTCGCAATAAATACCGTCTTTACTAAATTGAAGGAGCATTTTAGTGTAATTATAACTACAGTATAATACAATTTAATGCCATATTTTGTTTTGGTTAAAGCCTAATAATGAGTAAGGCCAGAAATAATCCGGCCCTATCATTTTTGTAGCTTAAAAAAATTTTAATTAATGATTAATTTTTTGCTGCCAGAAGATTGTCCATTTAAAATTTGAACAACATAAATTCCTTTGGCTAAATGCCCGATTTCAATATATTGTTCAGGGGACAATAATTTTTGGACGAATACGGTTTCTCCCAAGGAGTTGATAATTGTTATTTCCGTTTTGTCGATATCTTTATCTGTTACTGAAATGAACAATTTATCCGAACAAGGATTTGGATAAATACTTACCGTTGATTGAGACATTACCTCCGATTTTATTCCTACTGTAACATTACTAAATTTTAGAGTTATTACATCCACATCATCTACACTTCCGCTGCCTCTCGTTTGTGCAATACCAGCCAAAATTACATTTCGGTTTTTATCAACAGCAATTCCGTAAGCCCTGTCTCCGCCATTGTTATTTTTAGTGTTTGAATACGTTGTGTGCCAACCAACAATACCTGCAGCCGATACGGCTAATGCGGTTAAATCTCCGGCTTGGGGTCCATCATGATATCCACACACATACACATTTCCTAAAGTATCTAACACCGCCGAAGAGTATTTATCCGACCCTCCAAAATCATAAATCACTGACCAAATAAAAGCGCCCGTAGTGGGATTTAATTTATTTACGGCGATATCGGTAAAATGACCACCTCCTAATACAAAAGCTTCGCCTGTAACTATTACATTCCCGGCTTTATCTAATAATACTTTTTTATCGCTGAAGGCGGAAAGGTCATTGGCAGTGTAATGATTAGTCCAAATTGTGGAACCGGTAGAGCCATACTTAATAGTTGTCCAATCGGTTAATGCGCCTGTTGCGTAACAGTTTCCGGCAGCATCGGCAGCAATACCATATCCATATTCATCACCAGCAGCCGCTGTTGATTCTATTTTCGTCCACTGATTTGCGCCTGAACTATTTAGTTTCATAGAAATCATATTTCTTTTATTAGTACCATATGTGTTACCTGTAATAAAAACATTATTATTCGCGTCTGTTGCAATGGCCCTTGCAACATCTTCACTGTGTGTTGCACCGTCATACAAATAATTCCACTGCTGGGTGCCCGCAGTATTAATTTTTACAACCATTATATCATACTGGTTGGTTCCTTGGAAGCTCGCATTTCCTGCAATAACAATATTTCCCATGGCATCAAAAGCGGCACATGTAACATAATCATCAATATTTTGTCCGCCATCAGTGTATTTTATCCATACTTGGTTCCCCGCGTTGTCATACTTTATTACCATAAAATCTCTTGACGATACTGCACCATGCCTGCCTTCACCACACACATAACTATTACCCCATTTGTCCACTAAAACAGCAACGGCATTGGTGCCATTATTATTATTTGAAACATCGTTGTTATCATAAAACTTTTTCCAAAGTTCTATGCCAAGCGGGCTATGCTTCACCGTCATTGCTTGATAATGATCAGTAATGCTATCCCATACAGAGGCAGCTGTATAAATATTGCCCACGGTATCCATTCCTACAGATACGTCTTTGGCATTATAATTCTGATAATTTGATGGTGCAGAAAACTTAATCCATGTCGGAGCAACTTGTGCCGAAGCTAAAGCGGTAATAACTAGGGAAAGCGCTGTTGTAATTATTTTTTTCATATCTATTAATTTAATTGATGAAGCGAAGGTATTGCGCAACTTTTACAATTTTCTCCCCTTAAAAGGGGAATTTAGTTTTAATTAATTATTCATCTTTGCAATGCAATAACTCTTCATTTTTAAAATGCGTTTAACTTTATTAATCATGTTTTTAAATTGTTTCAATGCTGTTGGTCAGCCGCAATTTAAATTTAAGTACGATAGTTTACAACTTATAGTTTCTGGTATGAAACCAGATACAAACAAGGTATTAGCACTACTAAAATTAGGGCGATGGGTGGAAACGTATAACATGGATACCGCAGCGCATTACTATTTGCAGACGCTGGCGCTGTCGAAAAAGCTTAATTATTTAAAAGGTGAGTTAAATTTTTATGCTAATTATACATACATACTTAACCAACAGGGCCGACATGCAAAAAGTTTAAGCCTGAACCTTGAAGGATTGCGAATTGCAAAAAAAAGAGGAAGTAAAGAGGAGATTG
>JAYTBK010000027.1:0-2202 GCA_043737035.1 Bacteroidota bacterium
GATGCGCATTGTTTATGAATTACGCGCCGATGCAATTTCTAACGTTGTATTAAATAACCTCTATAAATATTCCGCTCTACAAACCTCATTTTCGGTTAATAATGTAGTGTTGGTAAAAGGCCGGCCCGAAATGCTGAACCTTAAACATATGATCCATTATTTTGTGGAACACAGACACGATGTGGTTGTGCGACGTACCAAATACGATCTAATGCAGGCTGAAAAACGTGCCCACATTTTAGAAGGCTTACTCATTGCGCAAAAAAATATTGAAGAGGTAATTAAAGTGATCCGTGAAAGCGCGTCACCGGATATTGCACGCGATGAATTAATAGCACGTTTTTCTTTATCTGAAATACAAGCACGTGCCATTTTAGATATGCGTTTAAGAACTTTAACCGGACTTGAAGTTGATAAATTAAATGCCGAATACGCCGAATTAATGAAAACCATTACAAACTTAAAAGATATTTTAGGTAGCGAAACATTAAGGTTTCAAATTATACGGGATGAGCTTGCTGAAATAAAAGAAAAATATGGTGATGAACGCCGTACCGACATTGTTTACGCTGGCGACGATTTTCGTGTGGAAGATATGATTGCCGATGAAAATGTAGTCATTACTATTTCGCATTTGGGTTATATGAAACGTACAAACCTTGCAGAGTACCGTGCGCAAAACCGTGGTGGCAGAGGAAGTAAAGGTACAGCAACCCGTGATGAGGATTTTGTAGAGCACATGTTCATCGCATCAACACACAATTATATTTTACTGTTTAGCGAAAAAGGACAATGTTATTGGATACGTGCCTATGAAGTTCCGGAAGGCGCTAAAAATACCAAAGGCCGCGCCATTCAAAATTTAATAAATATAGGCCCCGATGATAAAATAAAAGCATTCATCAATATCAAAAATTTAAATGATGAAGAGTATATTCAAAACAACTTTATCATTTTATGTACTAAAGACGGAATCATCAAAAAAACATCAGTAGAAGCCTATTCACGCCCACGCGCAAATGGAATTAACGCCATTACCATCCGCGAAGGCGATGTTTTATTGGAGGCAGCGTTAACTAACGGAAGCAATGAAATAATGATTGCTACCAAATTAGGTAAAGTATGCCGTTTTCCGGAAGCCAAAGTAAGGCCAATGGGCCGCAACGCTAGTGGTGTAATCGGCATTGATTTAAACGACGAAGAAGGCGGAAATAACGAAGTAATTGGTATGATTTGTATTAACGATATGTTGGCTAATGTGCTTGTGGTTTCTGAAAAAGGATATGGCAAACGCTCCGATATTGAAGAGTACCGAATTACAAACCGTGGCGGCAAAGGCGTAAAAACCATTAATGTAACCGATAAAACCGGTAATTTAGTTGGAATAAAATCGGTAACAGATGCTAATGATTTAATGATTATTACTAAAAACGGAATAGCCATTCGGATGAACGTATCCGACCTTAGGGTAATGGGCCGCGCTACTCAAGGCGTGCGTTTAATAAATATACAGGATAATGATAAGATAGCTGCTGTAACCAAGGTCGATCATGAGGAAGATGTTATTGAAGAAGCACTAAGTGAGGAAAATACGCAAGGTGATACCACAAATGATTCGGAAGTTAAGCCTGCCGACGAAAATGCAATCGATAATACTACACCAACGGACGATAACACTTAAAAGCGGAACGCATAATTAACTGATAACAATTATATTTGAGCAAATATTTAACGTATGAACAAAAAAACAATTATCACCGGTGCCATTATCATTTTTGCGTTGTCAACTGTTTTGGCCCAACCAACCTTAGTGGAAAAAATTGAAGCAAAGGAAGGAAAAGTAGTAATACCTTACGAAAAATGGAAACTGCCCAACGGATTAACGATCCTTTTAAACGAAGATCATTCTGATCCGGTTGTCCATACACTTGTAACTTATAAAGTTGGGTCAGATCGCGAAAGCTTAGGTAAATCCGGCTTTGCCCATTTTTTCGAGCATATGATGTTTCAAGGCTCCAAACACGTAGCCGACGAAGAATTATTTAAGATTATTTCAACTGCCGGAGGAAATAACAATGGAAATACTACCCGAGATCGTACAGTGTATTTAGAAACTGTGCCGTCAAACAATTTAGAGATGACTCTGTGGCTTGAAGCCGATAGGATGGGTTTTTTATTGGATTCACTCACCACAAAAAAGTT
>JAYTBK010000028.1:0-2189 GCA_043737035.1 Bacteroidota bacterium
CAAACCTGCCCTGCTACGGCGAACGGCATCTGCAATAGATTCAATAGCTTGATGTTGGCCAACTACTCTTTTGTGCAATTCATCTTCCATCAGCAATAATTTCTCTCTCTCGCTTTGCAGCATTCTTGATACAGGAATACCTGTCCAGGCAGCAATCACATCGGCAATATCTTCACTGTCTACTTCTTCTTTTAATAATTGAGAACCATTTGCTTTAGCCTCGCTTAATTTTTCTTCGAGGGAGGCCAATAAAGCTTCAGATTCCTGGATTTTACCATACCGTATTTCAGCTACTTTACCAAAGTCTCCTTGCTTCTCATAATTTAAAGCTTCATGCTTATAATTCTCAATATCTGCTTTTACTTTTTGAACACCTTCAATCGCTTCCTTTTCGTTTTGCCACTTAGCCTTTAATGAAACACGTTTTTCGTTTAAGTCGGCCAATTCTTTATTTAAGATCAATACTTTTTGTTCTTCATCTTCGCGTTTCATTGCTTCACGTTCTATTTCAAGCTGCATAATTTTTCTTTCGAGCTCGTCCAATTCAATTGGCATGGAATTTATTTGCATACGAAGTTTCGATGCCGCTTCATCCATTAAATCGATTGCTTTATCAGGAAGAAAACGATCACTAATATAACGTTGTGATAGTTCAACAGCTGCTATAATTGCTTCATCCTTTATCCGCACTTTATGATGCGCTTCGTATTTTTCTTTAATCCCCCGTAAGATAGAAATTGCATCTTCTTCGGATGGTTCTTCCACCATTATTTTTTGGAAGCGGCGTTCGAGCGCTTTATCTTTTTCAAAATATTTTTGATATTCATTTAAAGTAGTAGCGCCAATTGCCCTTAACTCTCCGCGTGCCAGTGCCGGTTTTAAAATGTTGGCGGCATCCATCGCACCTTCGCCTCCACCCGCGCCGACAAGTGTATGTATTTCGTCGATAAATAAAACAACATCGCCATCGCTTCCAATTACTTCTTTCACAACAGATTTTAATCTGTCTTCAAATTCGCCCTTGTATTTTGCACCAGCAATTAACGCTCCCATATCCAAAGAATAAACCTGTTTCGATTTTAAATTTTCAGGCACGTCACCGGCAATAATTCGATGCGCTAATCCTTCCGCTATAGCGGTTTTCCCAACGCCCGGCTCACCCACTAAAATGGGGTTATTTTTTGTGCGGCGCGACAAAATTTGTAACACACGGCGGATTTCTTCATCGCGACCAATAACAGGATCTAATTTACCATTGCGTGCCTGTGTGTTTAAATTAATGGCATACTTGTTTAATGCGTTGTAATTTTCGTCGGCTGACTGACTTGTAACGTTGGATCCTTTTCGTAATTCGGTAATAGCGGCCTTTAAATCTTTCTCTTTAATATTATTATCCTTCATGAGTTGCGAAACCGCATCACCACTTGCCAAAATTCCTAACAGCAAATGTTCAATGGAAACATACTCATCTTTAAAATCTTTGAGATAGGCCGTTGCTTTTGCGATAGTTTGGTTAGCATTATTTGAAAGATATGGCTGACCGCCGCTTACTTTAGGATAAGAGTTTAAGATGGCATCGACCGTTTTTTGAAAAACACTTTCATTAATATTTAATTTTTTAAGAATAAAAGGAGTAACATTTTCATCAACTTCTAAAATTGCTTTTAGTATATGGCCGTTCTCAATAGCTTGTTGGCCGTTAACGGTAGCAATTTGCAAGGCTTGTTGAATTGCTTCTTGCGATTTGATTGTAAAATTATTCAAATTCATGGGTAGGAAAATTAATTGCTTTATAACGCTCAAATTATATTCCATGTACAGAGAGAGGCAAAATAGTCGCAACTAAATAATTTTAACAGACTAATTGGCCGAAGCAAACCAATTACTCTGCCGAATAGGCTTAACAATTATTTGTATTTACGAGTGGCTTAAACTTAATATAATTCCTAAATTCACTAAAAAAATAATTATGAATAAATTTTTTATCCCCCTTTTACTTTTATTTTGTAGCACGTTATTGTCACAAAACGCGCCATTAAACCCTGTTACATTTACGGTGTTATACAGTGATTTACCAAATGACGAAGGCATGATAACGGTATTTGCAAAGATAGACCCCAAATGGCACATTTACTCGCAACGTGCCACGGACGCCGGACCAATACCAACGTCGTTTACTGTAACAACCT
>JAYTBK010000029.1:0-2187 GCA_043737035.1 Bacteroidota bacterium
ATATATTTCAGAAAAAATTTTTAGTAACTCAGTGCTAAGGGAGCAATTAAATGCCATTATTCATCCAGCGGTGAAACAAGATTTTATGTTATTTGCCAAATTTCATACAGGTAAAATTATTTTAAAAGAAAGTGCTATACTTTTTGAAACAGGAATTTACAAAGACCTCGAAAAAACCGTACTCGTTATAGCGCCATTAACCGAAAAGGTAGAGCGGATAAAAAAACGAAATGGCATTACTGAAAACGAAATTAACGCACGGATGCAAACGCAATGGCCCGACGAAAAAAAAATTCCCATTGCTGATTTTATCGTCACTAACGCACACGATGAAGCTTTAATGCCACAGGTTGCCGTAATTTTAGACGAACTAAAAAAACACCAATTGTAAAAACAAAACATGAAAATTATTTGCATCGGAAGAAATTATGCCGCGCATGCGCATGAATTAAAAAATGAAGTACCAACTGAACCGGTTTTTTTTATGAAGCCTGATACGGCTCTATTAAAAAATGGAGAGCCATTTTATTATCCTGAATTTACAAAAGACCTTCACCATGAAATTGAAATTGTGCTGAAAATAAGTAAAGTTGGTAAACATATTAGCGAAGAGTTTGCTCACAAATATTACAACGAAATTGGGCTTGGTATTGACTTTACGGCACGCGATATTCAGAGCGAAGCCAAAGAAAAAGGTTTGCCATGGGAAAAAGCAAAAAGTTTTGATGGTTCGGCGCCGATAGGAAATTTTGTGATGAAGGATATATTGAATAATTTGAATGAGATTGATTTTGAATTAAAAATTAATGGCGAATCGCGACAGCACGGGAATACTAAAAACTTGATTTTTAGTTTCGACGCTATTATTTCCTACCTCAGTAAATTTGTAACCTTAAAAGTGGGCGATCTTATATTTACCGGAACTCCAGCCGGTGTGGGCCCTGTAAAATTACAGGATAAATTAAGCGGTTATTTAAACGGCCAACTTTTTTTAGAATTTGAAGTGAAGTGACGATAACACCAAATTAAAGTCTGGTGTTATTGATCAGGTTTATACCCGTTGTTGCATCGAGTCAACAACAACAACAATAACAATTATAATAACTCAGACTTTAGTTTGAGGTTAGCCAGAATTAATGTACCATAGGGCTTTAGCCCTGAAAATCTATTCTGTGCCTAACCAAAAAGTTGAAAGTTTTGATTAAAACCAGTGCGACAGAAAGTAAATATTTTTTTAGAAACAGAACATTTTTAATTCTGTAACTTCACCAAGTATTAAAAAAAATTGTATGAAAAAAATCAATATTGCCATAAACGGATTTGGAAGAATTGGAAGGGTGTTTTTTAAAATTGCGTCGACCAACCCTAATATTAATATTGTAGCGATAAATGATATTACAGATTCGGCAACCCTTGCGCATTTGCTAAAATACGATTCGGTACACGGTAGGTTTAACGGAGAAATAAAACATGATACCGATCATATATATGTTAACGGAAAAGAAATTAAAATTTTCTCTTCAAAAAACCCCGAAGATCTTCCGTGGAAAAAACTTGACATTGATATTGTGATAGAGTCAACCGGTTTATTTTTAGATAAAGCTTCGGCAGAAAAACATTTAATCGCCGGTGCTAAAAAAATAATTCTATCTGCTCCCGCGAAAGATGATGACATTAAAACCATTGTAATGGGAGTAAATGATGAGATGTTGCACAGCGATGATGTTATCGTAAGCAACGCATCATGCACTACCAACTGCGCCGCTCCAATGCTTCAGGTTTTAAAACAATGGGGCATTGAAGAAGCGTACATAACTACGGTGCATTCTTATACCGGCGATCAGCGCTTACATGATGCACCACACAAAGATCTACGTCGCGCGCGCTCTGCGGCATTAAGTATTATACCAACAAGCACAGGTGCCGCAAAAGCGTTGGGAAAAATTTTTCCGGATATGGAAGAAAAACTCGGGGGCTGCGGAATGCGCGTTCCTGTTGCCGATGGATCGTTAACCAATATTACCTGCGTGCTAACACAATATCCGTCGGTTGAACAAATAAACACCGCATTTAAAAAAGCCGCCGACACGCATTTAAAAAACATTATGGAATATACCGAAGACCCTTTAGTTTCTGTTGATGTTATTGGCAACCCACATTCTGTAGTTTTTGATTCTGAATTTACAA
>JAYTBK010000030.1:0-2185 GCA_043737035.1 Bacteroidota bacterium
GTAATGATACTAGCACAAAACGATCCGTACATTTATGCTAAAAAAATGGCATCTATAAAAAAGATAGAAGATGAATTTAATTGGGAAGTTATTATTAAAAATTTGATCGCTTGGATGAGTTGACTTTTACAATTCACGATGCGATTTTAACCAAGAAAAAAAGCTATTTTTATCAATGCTTAAAAAAATAACTGATATCCTTATTTTCTCGGTTATTTTTATAAGTTCAATCATTCTTTTTAAAGAACCATTTGAATTTTACACATCATACATTGGTTTAATATTTTTGCTTATCCGCTTTTTATTTAGCTATACATTTCCTGCTAAAATTCTGTATTTATTCCTTCCACTGTTACTTTTCGGTGTTTTTAATATTTTCTTTGACAATAACACGTTCGCCTTTTTTATTAAAATCTACGCCAACATATTTGTAAGTGTATTATTCTTCTATTATGTTTTTGAGTATTATGAGCGCGATGTGGTTAAATTTTTTTCGATTTACATGGCATGGAGCTATGTAGCAGCTATTGTTGGGATAGTTCAATTGGTTTCTTACATCGTGGGGTTTGCACCAGGTTATGATTTTCGCATAATTTTTGGACTCAACAAGTGGGGCATAACTCCCGGTGGATTAGGCATACGGGTAAACAGTTTTTTTTGTGAGCCTTCTTATGTAGCATCAACTCTTGGGCCGGCTTTTTTTATTAGTTTTTACAATTTATTGTTCAGGAAGTCTTATTTCAATACCAAACTTCAGGCCATTGTTATTGTGTTTGTTTATCTTGCTTCTACTTCATCAGTGGCATATTTGGGCGTGTTTTTTATTTTAATATTATTTTTATTGAATTTCGGGGTGGTGCGATATATTTTATTTATTATTCCACTTGCAATTTTCCTGTTTGTAGTAACTTATAACAACGTTAAAGAATTTAAAACACGGATGGATGGATTAAAGGCTTTATACATTGATGATATTTTGCAATCGGAAATAGCGCGTGGATCCGCTGGTGGGTTTAAAGCCCAAATGTATCGCAAAAATCGTTTGTTACAAGTGGTACACGGTTCCAGTTTCGTGCAATATAATAATTACGTAATCGCAAAAAACAACTTCAAACATAATCCTTTGTTTGGCACAGGACTTGGTTCTCATCAACTTATTTTTTCAAAGTACGACCTTAGCTACCTGCTGAGCGGCGAGTACGATAATAATAATACGGATGCCAATTCTATGCTGTTGCGGATCATATCGGAAACAGGTTTGTTCGGGCTCATTTTTATTATATTTTTTATACGAAATAATTATGTAAAGCGTGATCCGGAAAACCCGGAGGCCGATTATCATTGGCTAATTTCCAATGCCGTATTAGTAATTATTTTACTTCAACTTGCAAGACAGGGTAATTATACTTTTAGTGGATTTATGGCTTTTATGTGGTTGTATTATTACACCAAAAAAGATTATGTTTTGTTTCCTGATAAGCAAGGGCCGCACGCGACTCATCAAACTGAATTTCCCAGCGACGATCCGGAAAAACTTTCAACCCAACTTCAATTAAAATAACTTACAAAAAATATTTATTATGAATGCTCTTACAAATACCCAATTTCAATTTCCTGATCAAAAAAATTTTTATAAAGGAAAGGTTCGTGATGTTTATACGATAGGAGATAAATTGTTGGTGATGATTGCGAGCGATCGCATCAGCGCTTTTGATGTTGTTTTACCAAAAGGAATTCCATACAAGGGTCAGGTTTTGAATCAAATAGCCGCTAAGTTTTTACATGCTACAAAAGATATTGTTCCCAATTGGATTACTTCGGTTCCCGATCCTGTAGTAAGTATTGGCCTTTTATGTAAACCGTTTAAAATAGAAATGGTAATACGCGGCTACCTTGCAGGGCACGCCGCAAGGTTGTACAATTCGGGTTTACGAACTATTTGCGGAGTTGCATTACCAAACGGCTTAAAAGAAAACGATAAATTACCGATTCCAATTATCACACCAACCACAAAAGCTTCGCACGGGCACGATGAAGATATAAGCCGCGATGAAATTTTAAAACAGGAAATCGTATCCGAAAAATATTATTTGCAGCTTGAAGATTATACACGGAAACTGTATGCGCGCGGACAGGAAATAGCAAATAGAAAAGGCTTAATATTAGTTGATACGAAATACGAATT
>JAYTBK010000031.1:0-5641 GCA_043737035.1 Bacteroidota bacterium
TATCTACTGCGAGCAGCAGGATGCCTGAGTGTGTTATACGCTTTTAAAATAGTTTGAAAAAGTTGTTTTGCCTCAGGATTGTCGGGATTTTTGTCGGGATGGTAAATCTTAGCAAGCTTTCTAAACGCGTGCTTTATTTCAATTTCATTTGCGGTTTTGGAAATACCAAGTATCAAGTAAAAGTCAGTCATTTCCTAACCGCGCAAGCCATTTAAATTGGAACCGTAAGCCCGTATTATTTCTTTTTGTAAACTTTAGTAAGGTCGTAATAGCGCATCCCGTTAAGGTTAATGTTTTTTATACTGTTATTTAGTAAACGGTAAGATCCTTCGTACCACAATGGAATAATTACGGCATCATTAATTAATATTTGCTCTGCTTTCATAAAATAACTGTAGCTACTATCCTTTAAATTATAATCACGTCCTTTTTTAAAATACGCGTCGTACTCTTTGTTTTGATAGCGGGAAGTGTTTGGAAAACTAATCGCCTTGTTATCTGCGGGCACCCCATCACCTACAAACAAACTTAAAAACGATTCAGGGCTTGAGTAATCGGCTACCCATGCATCGCGGTAAATGGAACTTCTTCCCTGCATCTGCAATTTATATTTTTGCACATTAGGCAACGATTCAAAATTTATATTAATATTTAATTGTTCTTTAATTTGTTTTTGTAACTCAACAGCTACCGAACTGTTTCTTGAGTTACCTGAATTTACCAATACATTTACTTCAGGGAAACCTTTGCCATCTGGGTAACCGGCTTCGGCAAGTAATTTTTTTGCTTTGTCAACATTCAACGTGTAGCCTTTTATATTTTTAATATTGTAGCCTGTAAATGTTCCCGGCGTAATTCCATAAATTGCCGATCCAATTGCTTGCCCTTGTAAAACATTATCAACAAGCTTATCGCGATCAATAGCGTAATTAAATGCCTGCCTTACTTTTACGTTATCAAACGGAGTCATTTTTGTGTTAAAAACATAAAACTGACTGATCATTTCGGGTTCACGTTGTAAAATATATTGCGGCGGACTGCCAACAAATTGTTTTATATTTTTTTCTACAATATCTTTTACTCTTAACGAAGGCAACGTATTAATTAAATCAACTTTTTTATCCTCAAATAAAGCAAGTCCATCTTCTATGCTCGATAAAATATTTACAACAATCGTATCAAGGTACGGCAGCCCATAACCCGCGCTATCGGTAGAATAATAATTAGGGTTTCGTACCAATACAAATTTATTTTTGTTAGATGACGCATCATACATAAAAGGCCCTGCACCGGTTTTTAAATCCTGGCCGTAAGTTGCAACGGCTTTTTCGTTGAGTATAGAGGCCGACGGATTAGCAAGCAATTTAATAAACCCTAAACTGGGGTGAACAAGCGTCATGGAAAAAGTATGATCGTCTATTATTTTAAAACCACTAATGGAATTTGCTTTTTTATTATAAAATTCATTAGCACCTGCTAACCTGTCTTTTAAAACAGTTTCAAACTGATAATTATATTCTGATTTTGTAGCGAGCAATTCAAAAGTATACTTAACATCGTTGCTGGTTATTTCTGGCCCCACCCCGTTAGAATAGCATTTATCGTTCTGAAAAAAAGCACCTTTTACCAAATGAAAAGTTATAACGTTTCCATCTGCAGAAGTTTCCCACTTCTCGGCCAATCCAGGCTTAACTTCGAGGGTTTTAGGATTAAGTTTAACAAGGCATTCATGTATTTGCGAAGTAATTAATCCCTCAACCTGCGCGGTAATTGTATGAGGAAAAAGCGTACCAACTTCGCTGTTTTCGGCCATGGAAAAAGTGCCCCCATTTTTTTCAGATAATTTGTTGTTGGCGTGGCCCTGTTTAGGATCTTTGCAGCTAATTAATGTAAGAACAGCCGCGATAAAAATCGAAATGTTAAATTTCATAAGCTAAATTATTGTAGTTACATTATTTTTAATGTTTTATTCAGAACACAAAAAACCAAGTAGGTTTAAACCAAATAGTTTTACAAAAATGCTGAAAACTGCCTAAATATACAAAATAATCGACTATTAAACCTATTTGATAGTTATTTTCCTTTTTTTACATAAAATGTTCATTTAAATTTTGTTTTTCTCAAATATCGTTTTAATATTGCAAGACTTTTCGCAGACGTGCTAAAACAATTTATAATATGAAACACATTTACCTATCACTTTTCCTTTTTATTATCCTTATAAACAAAGGATTTTCGCAAGGGGGTGTTATTATTTTAGAAGGAAATTACCAAGGCAAAAACCTGTATGTGCAAAATCCGTTTGGAGCGGGAGGAGTTGGATTTTGTGTTACTGAGGTTTTAGTTAACGGAAACATTACAACCGATGAAATTAACTCGAGCGCATTTGAAATAGATTTTAAGTCGCATAAATTAAATATTGGAGAGAAAGTTGAAATTAAAATTAAACATAAAGAAGATTGCAAACCAAAAGTATTAAACCCTGAAGTTTTAAAACCAAAAAGCACATTCGAAATTATGTCTATGACAATAGATAAGGATGGTAATGTAAAATGGTCAACAAAATCGGAAACGGGTAAACTTGCATTTGCTGTTGAGCAATTCCGTTGGAATAAATGGGTGAAGGTTGGCGAAGCCGAAGGGAAAGGGACTCCAGGCACAAATGACTATACATTTAAAATAACACCACACTCGGGCAAAAATCAAATACGTGTAAGGCAAACTGATTATAGCGGGCAGCCTCGTTTATCTAAGCCTGTTGATTTCGTTTCAGATGCGCCTGATGTTACGTTTGCTCCTGCTAAAGTTGCAAAGGATATTAGTTTTGTTGCAAATAGTAAGACGGTGGAAACTATGTATGAAATTTATGATCAGTATGGAAATGTTGTAAAACGCGGTTTTGGTTCAACTATCGACGCAAGTAATTTGGCCAAAGGCGGATATTTTTTAAACTACGACAATAAAATGGGCGAGTTTATAAAGAAGTAATTTCAATAATATTTAAAAGAAATCCTGTTACATTGTGGCGGGATTTTTTTATTTTTATACAGTTTGATTCGGTTATTTAAAACATCATAATTTATACAATAGATCGTCAAAACATGCACAACATTACAATAAATCAACATACTTATAAAACGGATATAACATCGGTTAACGGGCATCAGATTAACGGAAACCTTAACAATGCAGCTTTTGAGGCTGATATTATTAAAGTGCGCGAAGATGTTTACAGCATTATAAAAAACGGTGTTTCTTACAAAGTGGAAATGGTAAAACATTTGCATGAGGAAAAGAAAATGGTTATAAAAATTAATAATACAACTTACACACTTGATATTAAAGATAAATACGACGAACTCCTTCACAGCCTTGGGCTTGATAACCTAACTGTAAAAAAAGTGAACGATGTAAAAGCACCAATGCCTGGCATGGTATTAAATGTATTGGTAGTAGAAGGACAAGAAGTAAAAAAGGGCGATGCTTTAATTGTATTGGAAGCAATGAAAATGGAAAACATTTTAAAATCACCCACGGATGGAACGATTAAAAAAATTGCAATAATTAAAGGTGTTGCCGTAGAAAAAAATCAGTTATTAATTCAATTTTAAAATGAGCAACAGCCGAAGAGATTTTTTACGCAAAAGTGGTTTATTGGCAGTTGCCGGCATCACTAGCAACCTTATTGGTAACGAGCAAATAAATGCCCTCCAATCATTAGGTAACATTGGATCCGAAGCTTTCAAATTACCAGCGTTACCTTATTCGTATAACGCACTGGAACCCTTTATTGACGAGAAAACAATGGAGTTACACTACACAAAACATCATCAGGCATATGTAAATAAATTAAATGAAACTCCATCTACCAATTTGGACTATACAGTTTCTGATGTTGTTAAGTGTAACAATATTGATGAGCATACCTCGGCGGTAATTCGCAACAATCTTGGAGGGCACGTTAATCACTCATTGTTTTGGACACTTCTCAAACCAAATCTAACTGCTACTTTAAATATTCCCAGTGGAAAACTTTCCACAGCCATAAACAAAGATTTTAAATCGTTCGATAATTTTAAACAACAATTCTCTGAGATTGCTTTAAAACACTTCGGGAGTGGTTGGTGTTGGCTCATACAACAAGAAAATAATTTGCGTGTTTGCACTACTCCAAATCAGGATAATCCCTTAATGAAAGTTGCCGAACATCGTGGCAAAATTATTATGGCGCTTGATGTTTGGGAACACGCCTATTATTTAAAACACCAAAATAAACGTGCAGCTTACGTTGAAAGTTGGTGGAACGTTGCAAATTGGGATAAAGCCCAAGAGCTGTTCAACGCAAAATAATTTTGGTTTGCCATAATTTTTGATTCCCCGTTTGTATTACAAAATGTATTTTTATACAAAGAGAATAGCAATATTGGAAGTTTGTGAGGCTAAATTTAAGGTCGATAATTCCGGCAATTTTCGTTAAATTTAAGATCTAAAATTTTAATATGTTACGTACACATAACTGCGGCGAGCTAAGGTTATCAAATAAATTGCAAGAAGTTATTTTAACGGGTTGGGTTCAAAAAATAAAAGACCTCGGCGGCGTTACTTTTATTGATTTAAGAGATAGGTACGGAATTACGCAGCTTACCTTAAATTCGGACTCTAAAGGTTCTATCATTGATACAGTAAAAACACTTGGCCGCGAATTTGTTATTCAGGTTAAAGGCATTGTAATTGAACGGGAAAGCAAAAATTCTAATATTGCAACAGGCGAAATAGAAATTGAAATGACGGAGCTAACTATTTTAAACGCTTCGTTAACTCCACCTTTTACAATAGATGATAACACGGATGGCGGCGACGAGTTGCGAATGAAATACCGTTACCTAGATTTACGAAGGAACGAAGTTCGCAAAAATTTGGAACTTCGCCACCGAATGGCTATTGAAACGCGTAACTATCTTGATAAACTCAATTTTTTAGAAGTAGAAACACCCGTTCTTATCAAATCTACGCCAGAGGGTGCCCGCGATTTCGTTGTGCCAAGCCGCATGAATGAGGGCCAGTTTTACGCGCTTCCACAATCGCCGCAAACTTTTAAGCAATTACTGATGGTGGCGGGTTTCGATCGCTACTATCAAATTGTAAAATGCTTTAGGGATGAAGATCTGCGCGCCGATAGACAACCTGAGTTTACACAAATTGATTGCGAAATGAGCTTTGTTGAACAACAAGATATATTGGAAACGTTTGAAGGTTTAGTGCGCCATTTGTTCAAAGCGGTAAAAAATATTGAGATGCCTAACGTTCCGCACATGTCCTATGCCAACGCCATGGAATATTACGGTAATGATAAGCCAGACACCCGTTTTGAAATGAAATTTACAAATTTAACCACTGTTGTAAAAGGAAAAGATTTTAAAATATTTGATGATGCCGAACTTGTGGTTGCCATTTGTGCTAACGGTGCAGCAACGTACACCCGCAAACAGTTAGATGAACTAACCGAGTGGGTTAAACGTCCGCAACTTGGAGCTACAGGTTTAATTTACGCTAAGCACAATGCCGATGGAACGATTAAATCGAGCGTTGATAAATTTTATGATGAAGCGGAATTGCTTAAATGGTCGGCGGCCTGTAACTC
>JAYTBK010000032.1:0-5634 GCA_043737035.1 Bacteroidota bacterium
GGATCAGTTATAACCCCTTTAAAATATCTAACGCCGCATAGTAAGGATTAAGATTATTGTTTTGGATGTTATGTTCAGCCTCCGCAATTTTTAGTTTTACACTTGCATCAGAATACGCTTTATCAATAATCATATTTTGTATGGTTTGATGCAGCCATTGTTTAAGTTGCCTATTTCTTTTTTCGATAAAAAAGCCGCTAACTGTAGTTTGTCGAACGTATTTATCGATCATATCAAACACTTCAGTAATGCCGGTGTTTTCGGTACTGGAACATGTAAGTACTTCCGGTATCCAATTACTTTCCGCTGGCGGAAACAAATGCAAAGCACGAGCATACTCGCCACGCGCCACTTTTGCTTTATCTGTATTTGAACCGTCTGCTTTAGTTATTACCATTCCGTCGGCCATTTCCATAATGCCACGTTTAATGCCTTGGAGTTCATCGCCTGCACCGGCAAGCATTAACAACAAAAAGAAATCAGTAAGCTCATGAACGGCCGTTTCGCTCTGCCCTACTCCAACGGTTTCAACAATGATGTAATCATACCCAGCCGCTTCACATATAATTATACTCTCGTGTGTTTTACGTGTTACGCCACCGAGGTTGCCTGAACTAGGCGACGGACGAATGAATGCTTTTGGATTAATGGATAATTGCTCCATTCGAGTTTTATCACCCAAAATACTTCCTTTACTTAACTGACTGCTCGGATCAATTGCCAATACGGCGAGATTATGTCCGCGTTTAATGACTTCCAAGCCAAAACTTTCAATAAATGTGCTCTTACCTACACCCGGAATTCCCGTTATACCAAGCCGAAATGATTTTCCGCTGAACTGTATTAACCCGTTTATAATTTCTTGCGCTTGTTCCTGATGTTCGGTTCTGGTAGATTCTACAAGCGTTATGGCTTTACTTACATACGAAATATCCGAAGCTAAAATGCCATCGGTGTATTCCTTTATGTTAACCGTGTTTTTCAATTATGTGGAATAAATAATCAAGAGTTTTTTTGAATCAAACTGAATATGAGATGGATTAAATTCATTGAACTTTCTATCGTTTCATTTAATTATTTTAAGTTTTTGTGTTTACTTCTATCGTAGCAAAGAAGTAAACTTACACTTATTATTCAAGATTTTTTAAATACAACTCTTCTACTTTTTTACGTGCCCATTCCGTTTTACGTAAAAATTTTAAACTTGAATTTATACTCGGGTTTTCTTTAAAACAATTTATATCAATGTGGTAGGCAAGTCCATCCCAACGGTAGCGGTTCACTAACTCTTCAAGTATGGCCTTAAGCGTTATACCGTGCAAAGGATTATTTTTTTGTTGTGTCAAATTACAAATTCATTCAAACTTTGCTAATTCGTATTGTTGAAGTGTATTAATAAAAAAAAGAATTTAATATATTTACTTTATCTGAAATATTATCTCTTAAAATTTTCAGTGGCTTTTCTAACACTGCCGTATTCAAGCAATAGCGCTTTAGCTAACTCATAATCTTCAATTCCTGAATTTCGCATAATCATTCGCGTTCCTCTATCAATTAATTTATTATTGCTTAAAGCCATATCCACCATTTTATTTCCCTTTACCCTTCCTAATTTAATCATCACAGAAGTTGAAATCATGTTAAGCACCAGTTTTTGTGCAGTTCCGGATTTCATTCGGGTTGAACCCGAAACAAATTCGGGGCCAACAATTACTTCAACAGGAAATTTTGCCACAGAGGCAATGGGCGAATCGTTATTACAAACAATGCAACCTGTTTCAATTTGATTATCGTTGCACATTTGCAACGCGCCGATAACGTAAGGAGTCGAACCAGATGCGGCAATTCCTACTACCACATCCTTTGGAGTAATACCATACACTTTTAAATCGGCCCATCCTTGTTTAATATCGTCTTCGGCAAATTCAACGGCTTTTCTAATTGCTATATCTCCACCGGCAATTAAACCGATTACTCTTCCCGGCGCAATTCCATAAGTTGGCGGACATTCACTTGCATCTAATATTCCTAAACGCCCGCTTGTTCCGGCACCAATGTAAAATAGTCTACCACCATTTTGCATTTTTTCAATAATGATATTTACGAGTTTTTCTATTTGCGGAATAGCTTTGGCCACTGCCAACGGAACGGTTGTATCCTCATTATTCATATTCAATAAAAGGCTCTGAACGTTCATTTGTTCAAGATCATTATAATTTGAATCCGCCTCGGTTTGTTTGTCCATTTGAAATTTTTTAATTTTTAGTTTTTGTTTATTTACCATTTATAACTAAAAACTTAAAACTTATTTACGCAAATTGCTTCACATCTTTATCGGTAATTTCTTTACCGCACAATATGATTAGTCGTTCGATTACATTTCTAAATTCACGAATATTTCCGGTCCAATCTTTTTTTTGTAATTCTGAAATTCCTGCTTTAGATACCGTTTTTAAAGGCATTCCGTAGTCAGTACAAATTAAATTAATAAAATGTTCGGCCAGCAAAGGAATATCTTCTTTACGATCATTTAACGAAGGAACATTTATTGGTATCACGCTTAGGCGGTGAAAGAGGTCTTCTCGAAATTCGCCCTTTTCTATTTCCTTTCGCAAGTCTTTGTTTGTAGCCGCTAAAATTCTAACATCCACTTTTATTTCTTTGTCGCCACCAACACGTGTTATTTTATTTTCCTGCAACGCCCTTAACACTTTGGCTTGCGCGGAAAGGCTCATATCTCCAATTTCATCTAAAAAAATAGTGCCGCCTTCCGCCAATTCAAATTTCCCTTTTCGTGTTGCAACGGCACTGGTGAAAGCACCTTTTTCATGGCCGAATAACTCACTTTCAATTAATTCGCTTGGTATAGCCGCACAATTTACTTCAATAAGAGGTGCGGCACTTCTATGGCTTTTATTATGTATCTCACGTGCAACTAATTCTTTTCCACTACCGTTACTTCCGGTAATTAATATCCGAGCATCGGTTGGTGCTACTTTTTCAATCATTTCACGAATGGAATTTAATGCTTTCGAATCGCCAATCATCTCATAGCTTCGGCCAATTTTCTTCTTTAAAATTTTGGTTTCTGTCACTAAAAAAGTTTTGTCTAAAGCATTTCGTACGGCTACCAATAATCGGTTTAAATCAATTGGTTTTGCAAGATAATCGTATGCACCTTTTTTAACCGCGTCTACAGCAGTTTCAATGTTTCCGTGGCCGCTCATCATAATTAATGACGATTCCGTTTTATTTGCCATTAATTTATTTAATAATTCAATACCATCAAGTTTAGGCATTTTAATATCGCTTAAAATAACATCATAATTTCCTTTCAATGCCATATCAAGCCCCTGCTGTCCGTCTTCAGCTTCCTCAACCACATATTTTTCAAATTCTAAAATTTCTTTTATGCTCCTTCGAATGGATTTTTCGTCGTCGATTATCAATATTTTTGCCATGCCTTTTAAATTCCTGAATGTTAATTAAAATTATTTTTAAATTATTTTTCTTCGCAATTGCTTCACTTCACTTTTTGCTTTTTTATTATTTAAACGTTTTGCTTTAACCGCCTTACTCACTGCCGTTGCTTTTCGAGGTTTAGAAGTTTTTAAGGCCAAAAGAATGACACTATAAAATTTTTCTTTTAACAAGATTTTATTTTTTAGTTGCGTGCGTTCTGTTTGTTCCTGTAAATGAATATTATTTTCTTTGTCAACTTTATTCAACAACTTCTTTAATAACCTGTATTTCTCTTCGCCGGTAAGTTTTTGCGACTCATTTATGTTGAACCACAGTTCTACTTTCGTTTCAACTTTATTCACATTTTGTCCGCCTGCACCACCGGACCGCGCAGTTTTAAACACACATTCTTTTATGAGTCCACGTTCTATTATGTCGTTTATGGTTTTCATTCTATTTTACAAACACAGAGAAATCAGATTTTGAATTCACTGAGAATAAATCCTGTTGAATAATAGCTCTGTGTTCTAATTGCTTCAGCGCCTTCTGTGTTAAATTTATTATAATCTCTGTTTCACTGCTTCAAATAAAATAATTCCAGCCGCAACCGAAACATTTAATGAAGCAATATTTCCAACCATCGGAATTTTCACCTGCAGGTCGCTGCGTTTTATATATTCATTAGAAATACCGTTTTCTTCCGAGCCCATAATAATTGCTGTTGGTTTTGTAAGATCGGCATCAAAATGATAGTTATTTGTTTTCTCATGACAGGCAACAATTTGTAAACCACTTTCTTTTAAATACTCTATGGTATCTTTTAAATTTTCTTCTCGGCAAACTGGAATCCTATTTAGCGCACCGGCACTCGTTTTAACGGCATCCGCGTTTATTTGTGCCGCTCCACGACTTGGGATTACAATAAAATCAACACCTGCACAATCTGCACTTCGGGCAATTGCACCGAAATTACGTACGTCGGTTACTCTATCCAAAATCAATACCAACGGTGTTTTTCCTTTTTCAAAAACTGATGCGAGCATATTTTCAACTTCGTAATATGTAACCTGCGCAATAAACGCTAATACACCTTGGTGATTTTTAGTTGTTATACGGCTTATTTTTTCGGGCGGCACGATTTGAATTGGAATATCAAGATCCTTAATCGCCTTTCTCAACTCAGTATACAGCTGGTTTGACAAACCTTTTTGAATGATGATCTTATCAATTTCCTTACCTGCATTTACCGCTTCAATAACAGCACGTGTTCCAAAAATTAAATTTTCGTCATCGTAACTATTTCGGTTTTTATCATCCCTTCGTCTGTCCATTTTAATTTAAATTAAATTGTTTTAAATGGTGCAGCGCGTGTTTGTGCAGCAAATGAAGTTGTTCCTCAAAATTTAATTCTCCAAAAAAAGGATTCATTTCTTTATGTCCTGTATGTGTATTATAAAATATAAAAAACGATTGAATCTCATTTTTCAATTCATTGATCGCGTCTGTCATCGAATTCTTTCTTAAAGGTAATGGCTCTTCCGGCATAAGCGCGTTTTTAGTATTTTCTTTAAAAGGTTTATCACTTAACACAAATGAACGTATTTTTTCAAGATGTTCGACTGGTGTAATAAGCGTGTGTTTAATTCCACTATAGGCCATGCCAAACGCATCCGACATGTGCTCAATCATACCTTGCGGTGATAACACGCCCCATAAACCAACTTCATTATCCGACAATTGTTCCAGTAATGGAATAAATTCATTTTTTAAAAAATCTTCTTTTGCGTTCATATACAAATATATATTTTTTGAGCTTTTTTTATTGCATTATGCTTTGAATTGTATAAACAATTGTTTTGCATATTTTTTTGAGCGTTTCTCTTAATAGGGCCAGTCTTTACGTTTCAATCTTTTGCAGGAATAATAACTTCCGTCATAAATTTATCGCAGGCAAAAGGATTTGCGCTGCAATCCTTAACGCGGTTTTAACTCTATCAAAGTGCATTAATTTACATTACATTACTTTTTGTATTTTTGTAATCTAAAAATGAACCGAAACAAATATATTTATCTTGTTTTAATAGCGTTAATAAGCTCGCTCTTATTTTCGGGTTGTTTTGTTTTTCGGAAAAAAAACAGGTGCGATACCTGCCCGAGTTTTAGCCATAAAAA
>JAYTBK010000033.1:0-2179 GCA_043737035.1 Bacteroidota bacterium
AGTTTGTTGCAAGTTGGTTTTGTATAACGGTCTGCAATACAATCACACCTTTAAAATCTCCTCTCCACAAATGCTGCCTCATAACTAAAAACATTTACAAAATGTTTTATTAACGCACTGCCCTGCTTCGCTCAAACGAGGACGAGCGGGGCCATCAAAATGTCAATAGACTAATTATCCATTCCACCACCTTTATATAATTTAATACTAAAAATTTTAGTCCATATTTTTTGCAACTCAAAATTTATTTTTGAATTTACAAAACAGCATACTAAAAAAGTACTTAAAAAAATAAAATATATTTCATGTTTATATTTTATTCCTTTATCACTTTTAAACTGGTTCTGCGGTTTTTTGATTTACCAGCATCGTTAGAATTATCAGCAATTGGTTTGGTATGGCCATATCCTTTTGAAGTTACCCTTGCTTCGGCTATGCCTTTAGTTATCAAATATTTTCTTACCGCATCCGCCCTACCCTGCGATAACGAAAGATTTTCGTCATCTTTACCCACATTGTCGGTATGTCCCTGGATCTCTACCACCATAGTGTTTTTAATTTTTAATATTTCAACAAGATCGTTTAATGCTTTAAAAGAGTTTGGTTTTAAAGTAGATTTACCGGTGTCAAAATAAACATTATCCAAAACAAAATCTTTTGGCGGATCTATTTTAATGCCTACTTCATAGGTAGCATCTTTATCTGCCGGAACATTCATTTTGGTATAGTCCATATCAGTTATAAAATTTTTATACTTTAAACTATATGTTCCATTTACCGGCACTAAAATTTCAAACTTTCCACTTGCATCGGTTGTAACTTTAAAAACAACTTTTGTTTTATCATTTGAAAACATTATAATTTCTTTTCCCAAAGGTTTCCCTTTAAAATCGGTTACTACCCCTTTTAACAGAGCCAATTTATCATTAGGCACAAGGTTTTGAGCGATGCCGGAATTAATTACAAATAAAATAATTAAAATGGCAAAAGTTATTTTTTGTTTCATACTTAAAGTTACTACTTTTCTGGTCTACAGCCTATTTGAAATTCACTAATTTTTATATCGTTTTACAGCTTTTCCAGATAATAAAAATGTTTCCCCGTTTAAACCCTAACGCCTATTATTAAAACATCATCTACCTGTTCTAATTTGCCCTTCCATTCTTCAAAGCGCTGATCTAAAACATTTCTTTGTTCAGATAAGTTTAGTTCACAGACAGACAGCATTATTTCTTCCATTTGCTTGTACTTAAATTTCTTTCCTTTCGCGCCACCAAACTGATCGGGATAACCATCAGTAAAAGTAAATATCATATCTCCTTTTTCGAGAGCAATTTCATTGTAAGTAAATAAGGTATCGCCCCCGTATGATTTTCCAACCGGCATTTTATCTGCTTTACAAACTAAAATTTTACGATTACGGATAATATAAAAACTATTGTTTGCCGCTGCAAATTCCAACTTCATATTTTTAACATCAAGTTTGCAAATTATTGCGTCCATTCCGTCTTTACTTTCCTCAACGCTGCCCTCCGGGTTTAAAGCGCTGATTATTTCCGAACGCACGTCATTCAAAATCAAGTCAGGACGTAAGATCTGCTTCTGGTTGATTGACTCGCTCAGCTTGCTAATATTTAACAAACTCATAAAAGCCCCCGGAACCCCATGCCCGGTACAATCTGCTGTAATATATAAAAATCCTTCCGGCGTTGGCGCCGCCCAATAAAAATCGCCGGCTACAATATCTTTTGGTTTAAACAAAACAAAGTATTCAGGTAAATTTTTCCGCAGTAAAGTATCGCTGGCAAGTAAAGCTTGCTGAATGCGTTTCGCGTAATTAATACTATCGGTCATTTCCTTATTCTTTTCTTCTACCAACTCTTTTTGAAATACAACTTCGGCGGTTCTTTCATCTACCTTTTGCTCAAGCACTTTCTTTTCACGGTTCAGTTTTGACTCTCTGTATTTTATGAAAGCAAAAATTAGTACAATACCTGTGATGATACACACAATAAAAAACCAGATAGTTTTCCAAAATGGAGGCGTAATAAAAAATTTGATAAGTGCTCCTTTTTCATTCCATAAACCATCGTTATTGGATGCTTTTACTTTAAAAACATAAGTTCCGGGTAATAGATTAGAGTAATGTGCCGACCTGCTGTTAGCGTTATAATTCCAT
>JAYTBK010000034.1:0-2177 GCA_043737035.1 Bacteroidota bacterium
TACAGTAGAAAGTCCCTCATCAATACTAATACGCTTAAATTTTAAATTCTGCGCTTTTAAATTAAAAGTGGAACTAAAAAATCCAACGGTTAGAAATAATATTAATCGTATATAATGTTTTTTAATACCCATTAAGTGAATTTAAATTTACAAAAATACTGCTAAGTACAGCGTATTTTTTATAATCTTGTAAAACAAAAATAGTTTCATTTTGGATTTTAAAAACAGAAAAGATTTAATTTTTTTAGTGCTTGCCGGTTTCTTTATCACCAACGCTATTGTAGCGGAATTAATTGGTGGCAAATTGGTGCAGTTTTTTGGCTTATTTACACAAAGCATCGGTATTGTATTGTGGCCTTTGGTTTTTATATTAACCGATTTAATAAATGAGCATTTTGGCAAAGATGGCGTACGAAAACTAACCTACATTACTGTTGCTCTTATTGCTTTTACATTTATTCTATTAACGATTGCTATTAATATTCACGCAACTGCGTTTTCGCCGGTAAATGATGAGGTTTTTAAAACTGTTTTTGGCCAATCACAGTGGATAATCGTTGGGAGTATTATTGCTTTTTTTGTCTCGCAGTTAACTGATGTACAGGTATTTTCGATGTTTAAAAAAGCTACCGGCAATAAACACATTTGGCTACGGGCTACCGGCAGCACAATTGTAAGCCAGTTAGTTGATACGTTCGTTGTTCAGTTTATTGCGTTTGTTATTCCGGGTAAATGGACAATTACAGAATTTTTACACAATGCTGCATGGGGTTATTTGTTTAAATTGTTGGTTGCCTGTGCGCTTATACCGCTCATATATTTAGGGCATTATTTTATAAATCACTACCTAAATAAGCCTGTTACTAAAACTGCAGTTTAACATCTCACTTGGCTGGCAGAAAATTACGGGTTTAATGACTCAATTATTCAATTAAATCATATTTTTTAGCAGCAGTTATTTTGTTGGTCGAATTAAAATGCCACCATTCGGTATTCATCACTAAAAAACCTGCCTGCAACATTACACGCCTCAACAGTAAGCGATTGGCGTAAGCCTGGCGAGATAATTTTCCTTCTTTTAAGAATAGAGCTTCTTTTTTTGGCTGACTTAGTTCATTGAAACTGTCGAATGTTGTTCCCATATCGAGTAAAAGATTATCATTGCTAATCAAGCCAACATCAACCGCGGCTCCGTAATTATGCAATGACACATCATTTGGATGCGCTAGATAATTTTTTTTTTCGTTTTCGGGCAAATCCAGTTCTGTCCACATTTTTTTTTGGATGTAAGCCGGTCGTGTCGCATCAAACACAATTAAATTGTAATGTGGTGCAATTTGTTTTAAGAAAAACTGTGCGTTACACAATTTAATCGCTACTTCGCACGGAAGATAACCACGTGTTAAGCCCTCATAAACCGGTTTGTGCAAAAAGTTAGATGCAGTAGAATACATCAGCGTTACACGAACACCGGTATCAACGCTATTAATGTTTACCAGATTTTTATTGATAAGGTGTTTTTCTAATGTACTAGTATCTGAAATTAAACACGTAAGTTTTGCCGGTGGAGATTGTTTTTGTTGACGATCGGAAAGTGCATTTTGTCCAGCCTTATCGCACCCACTTATTATCGTTAATAAAACTAATAATGATGAAAAATAACACGCCACTTAACTTACAGGGTAAACTACATAATTGCGCGGAGTTTCGTAAAGGGTAATTTCGAGATCGAGATGTGTTGAAATTTTTTCCCTCAAAATATCATAAATTACTTTGGCAATATTTTCCGCCGTTGGGTTCAAAGATTTAAACTCAACTGTATCAAGGTTTAAATTTTTATGGTCGAACCGCTCTAAAATTTCCTCTTTTATTACTCCGTTTAATAATTTCATATCATACAAGTAACCCGTTTCTTCGTCCACTTGGCCGGCAAGCCTCACAATTAAATCGTAATTATGCCCGTGGAAATTAGGATTGTTACAAAGGCCAAATATTTCTTCGTTTTGTTGTTCACTAAACAAAGTGTTATGCAGCCTGTGTGCCGCGTTAAAATGAGCTTTCCGGTATATAGCTGTTTTCATTTTAGTAGTTACATTTGTGATATATGCGTTATGTTGCGGCTTTCATATTAAAAAGTGGCTAATACTTGCAATAGGTTTCGATAAGTTTTATTGCCA
>JAYTBK010000035.1:0-5624 GCA_043737035.1 Bacteroidota bacterium
CTGCTCTATTATTTTAAAACACTTTACGGTGATGCTAATAAATACTATGTAGTTTGCATTAATAACAAAGCACGCATTTTACAAGGTCAAGGAAATTACGAACTAGCCTCCCAATTTTTTCTACAAGCATTACAAACTATTCAAACTGTAAATGCAGCCGATACCTCCGCAGTTACCGCACTTATGAATAATGTTGCAGAATGCTATCGAATGGCAGGGAACTATAAGGCTGCTGAACCTTTATATAAAAACGTTTTAAACCTTGAACTGAAATATAGTAAAACAAAAAAAAATGAGATTGCATCTTTATACAACAATTTAGGACTTTTGTACAAAGCACAAAGTGACTATTCGAAAGCGGAAAATTACTTTTTGAAAAGTATCGAAAATTACACTCAAGCCAATTATCAAAATAATATTGAATTTACTAACCCGCTAAACAATGCGGGAGACCTTTACCGACTGATGGGAAATTATAAAAGTGCCATTAAATTTATTGAACAGGCACTAATTATTAGAGAGCAAACAACCGGCGAAAATAATGAGTTGTATGCAAATGCATTAACAAACCTCGCTTTACTTAGAATGGAATTTAACTATTTGGATGAGGCAGAAATGGCCTTGTTGAAATGTGAAACCATTTATAAAGATAAGTTGGGCGAAGCCAACAGGCGATATGCCTTATGTTTAAATAATTTATCGTCGCTTTACGCACGCAAAAAACAATTTCAAAAAGCATTAGAGTATAAACAAAAATGTTTAACCCTGATGGAGAAAAACGATGCTATGCACACCGATAAATACGCGCTTTATTTAAGCGGAGAGGGCGCGATAAACTACGAAATAGGAAATTATGCGTTGGCTATTGAGTCGTTTACCAAAGCGTCAAAAATTTTTAAAGCAAATTTTGGTGATCAAAATTTCGATTATTTAGATATGCAGTTTAGTATAGCCACGGTTAATGCGCGAGCTAACAAGCGAAATGAGGCTATTAGCTATTACTTAAGGGCCATGTATGGTTATAAAAAAATAATTGAAGAAAATTTTATTGCCATGAGCGAAGACGAAAAAACCGCTTTCTATTATGTTTTATCAAATAGATTTGAAACCTTTTACAGTTTTGTAAATGGCATTGTAAAAAAAGAATCTGGTTATAAAAATGATAGTTTGTATAAAGCGCTTTTGGATGTTAGGCTGCTTGATAAATCGTTATTACTTAATGAGGCTGCCACTTTAAACAAATTAATAAGTGCGAGCAATGACACAATAGTGCAAAATTTGTTCAACCAATGGCTGGAACAAAAAAAATATTTGCAGCAATTGTACAAACTTACCATAAATGAACTCAGCGAAAATAAAATTGATTTAGAGGAAGAAGAAAATAGAAAAAACGCATTTGAAAAACAACTAAATCAATCCTCGCAAATATTTCGAAAAGCCGTTTTAAAAGGGGATAATTTTTTAAAAATTAAAAATAGACTCTCTCAAAAAGAGCTGGCATTAGAAATTATACGAACAGCCATTTATTTGCCTGATGGAACTCCCGACATCAACTACACGGCTCTACTAATTGGAAAAAATTATTCCGCGCCAAAAATAATCGCGCTTGATAGCTGCGCTTTTTTTGATACACTTTTCATAAATTACTACAAACGTTCAATTGAAGATACTATAAAAGACAACCTCTCGTACAAACGTTTTTACAGTGCTTTTGAAAAATACACACCGGGCATTTCCAACATAATTTTTTCGGCTGATGGAATCTATCAAAAGCTAAACTTATATACACTGTTTAACACCACGACAAATAAATATCTGTTAGAAAGTGTTGAAGTTACCCAGCTTAACACTTTGAAAGATCTTTTTAAAGAAACCTTCGTTACTACCCAAAACAACACTGCCGCATTGTTTGGTTTTCCCGACTATACCTTAAAAACTTCCAATGCTCAAATTTTCGCAAATAGTATAGCAGGAAGAAATATGTTTAGCGAGCTGCCCGAGTTGCCCGGAACTAAAAAAGAAACAGAACAAATAAATAGTTTACTACAATTGAACCATTGGCGAACAAATATATTTTTAGCGGGAAATGCTACCGAAACCGAAATTAAAAAACAAAACAATCCGGGTATATTACACATTGCAACCCACGGCTTTTTTTTACCCGACGACGATACAAAAAATGAAAATATTTTAGGTTTCTCCGCGCAGGAGGCAAAACAAAATCCGCTTTTCCGTTCAGGATTAATTATGGCGGGCGCTTCCGCGGAAAAAAATATAACAACGATTGCTGACGATGATGGTGTGTTAACAGCATACGAAGCTTCGCTATTAAACCTTCAAAACACCGAACTCGTAGTGTTATCGGCTTGCGAAACCGGCTTGGGTGATCTTGTAAACGGCCAAGGTGTATATGGTTTGCAGCGTGCGTTTTTAACCGCCGGAGCAAAATGTGTTATAATGAGTCTATGGGTTGTTGATGATGATGCAACGCAGGAATTGATGGCATCATTTTATAAAAATTATTTACAAGCCCTAGAAAACAAAAAACGCAGTGCTTTACGCAGTGCACAACTCGAGCTTAAAAAACGATATCCACAACCTTATTATTGGGGAGCGTTTGTGTTGGTTGGGAGTTAAAAGTTTACTTAATTATTGAAGCAACAATATTTTTATTATAACTATTTTTTATTTTACTTAAGAGAGGGAAATGTTTAATAAAATGCAGAAAATTCGTTTAATTATTATTGCTTATTGATGACACTGTACAAATCCAAACTAAATCTAATCACAGAAACAAAAAATTGTCTCCAAAAAAATTACCGGTTTAGCTGTAGTCCCGATCTTTAAAAAAACATTGTTACAGATTCATCGACCCAAATACGTTTTCTAAACGGCGGCGATTCGGCCATTAATTTTTAGAACAATTCCAAATAACGCAATTATGGTAGTTTTATAAACTAATTTAGCCTTCGACTGTTAGCATTTAAATAATAAGCTTAAAAAAAATGTTGCTTTAAAGCCTTCGCAATGATACATTTGACAAGTTAAATTTTTATCAATGGTTAAGTTTCAGTAGTAATTATTATATTTCATTAAAAGCAATATCATCACATGAGTCAGGGTTTATTAAAATCATCAATCGGCAAAAAGGTAGTTATGGGTTTAACCGGTTTATTCCTCATAACTTTTCTTATGGTACACTGCTTCATCAACAGTCTTATTTTTTTTAATGATGGCGGCCTTACCTTCAATACCGGCGCGGCTTTTATGGCTCACAACTGGCTCATACGCGCGGGTGAGCTTGTGTTATTTGCCGGCCTTATCACTCACATTATACAAGCCTTAATTTTAACTATCGAAAACCGAAAGGCGCGTCCTGTTGGTTATGCAAAGGTTGATGGTGCTGCAAATTCATCGTGGTACAGCCGCTCCATGGGTTTATTGGGTACTTTATTATTAATATTTTTAATTATTCACCTTACACATTTTTGGGTGAAATCGCGTTTTACCGGTTTGCCGGGAGAAGACGCAAACGGCAACGAAAATTTATATATGGTAATGCAAGAAACATTTAAAATGCTTTGGGTGGTAATTGTGTACACACTCTCGATGATTTCTTTAACGTATCATTTGCTTCACGGCTTTCAATCAGCGTTTCAAACAATGGGTTTGCATCATAAAAAATATACACCTTTAATAAAAAATGCCGGCGTTGCTTTTTCAATTATCATTCCTTTAATTTTCGCATTAATGCCAATACTCATGTATGCAGGTATCATTAAATAATTTTTCATCTTTAATTCTTCATTCTTAATTAGTAAGATATGGCAAGCTCACAAAAATTAAATTCAAAAATACCTGAAGGAACAATTGATCAAAAATGGTCGAAATACCGCTCCACAGTTCATCTTGTTAATCCCGCCAATAAACGCAGTTTAGAGGTGCTTGTTGTTGGAACAGGTTTGGCCGGTGCCTCGGCAGCTGCTACACTCGCCGAAATGGGATACAAAGTTAAAGTGTTCTGTTTTCAGGATTCGCCACGCCGTGCACACTCTATAGCGGCTCAAGGAGGAATTAACGCTGCTAAAAATTATCAAAACGATGGGGATTCAACTTACCGTTTATTCTACGACACCATTAAAGGTGGCGATTATCGTTCACGTGAAGCTAACGTTCACCGCCTTGCGGAAGTATCATCCTCCATTATTGATCAATGCGTTGCGCAAGGAGTTCCTTTGGCGCGCGAATATGGCGGCCTGTTAAGTAACCGATCATTTGGTGGAACACAAGTTCAACGAACCTTTTACGCGGCCGGCCAAACCGGTCAACAATTGTTATTAGGTGCTTATTCGGCGCTACAACGTCAGGTGGGTATGGGTGCCATCGAATTATGCGCACGCCATGAAATGTTGGACGTGGTAACGATCGACGGCAAAGCAAGAGGAATTATTGCGCGTAATTTAATTACCGGCGAAATGGAAAAACATTTCGGCCTTGCTGTGTTATTATGCACCGGCGGTTACGGTAATGTATTTTATTTGTCTACTAATGCCATGGGAAGCAATGTAACCGCGGCTTGGAAAGCACATAAAAAAGGGGCGTTTTTTGGTAACCCATGTTACACACAAATTCATCCTACGTGTATTCCCGTTTCGGGCGATCACCAATCTAAACTTACATTAATGTCGGAATCGTTACGTAACGATGGCCGTATTTGGGTGCCTTCAAAAAAAGATGACAATCGTAAACCAACGGACATTCCGGAAAACGAACGCGATTATTTTTTAGAGCGGCGTTACCCCGCTTTTGGTAATTTAGTACCTCGCGATGTGGCTTCGCGTGCCGCCAAAGAACGTTGCGATGCCAACTACGGAGTTGGAAGTTCTAAAAAAGCAGTTTATCTTGATTTTACTTTTAACACCATTCGGTACGGAAAAACAGAAGTAGCAAAACGCAATATTCATAATGCTAGTCAGGAAGAAATTGTGCGTTTAGGAAAAGAAGTGGTTAAAGAAAAATACGGTAACCTGTTTGATATGTACCATCAAATTACCGGCGAAAATCCTTACGAAGTACCAATGCGTATTTATCCTGCAGTTCATTACACAATGGGCGGTCTTTGGGTAGATTATAATTTGATGACTACTGTACCGGGTTTATACGCTTTGGGCGAAGCCAATTTTTCCGATCATGGTGCTAACCGTTTAGGAGCTTCCGCGTTAATGCAAGGCCTCGCGGATGGCTATTACGTGATACCTTATACCTTAGGAGTTTATTTGTCCGACGAGGTATCCCGCATGAGCGCAGAGAAAGATGACGCTAATTCAATTGATAAATTAAAAACAAACCATCCGGAATTTGATAAAGCCCTAAACGAACAAATCGGGGTAATCAATAAATTTTTAAATATCAAAGGCACCAAATCTGTGGAGAGCTTTCACAAACGGCTGGGACAAATTATGTGGGACAAGTGTGGCATGGCCCGCAACAGACAAGGCTTAACAGAAGCCATTGTAGAAATACAAGCGTTACGCGAAGAATTTTGGAGAGATGTTCGCGTATTAGGCCAAGCCAATGAATTTAATCCCGACTTGGAAAAAGCAGGCCGCGTTGCCGATTTTATT
>JAYTBK010000036.1:0-2172 GCA_043737035.1 Bacteroidota bacterium
GTTTGTCTTTAAAATATTCTCCCTCTTCGGTTTCTTCAATAACAACTACTTTACCATCCGCAGGAGCAATAATGTGATCACCATGTATAGAATGCAACCTGCTTGGGTGACGGAAAAACTGGATAACAACTACGAATAAAAATGCAGATAGCAAATAAGAAAACCAATGCGCAATTGGATATGCGGAAAATAATAACTGACTAATAGAAATGATAATTACACTAAAAATAATCGTAATTAATAATGTGGATATACCTTCTTTATGAAATTTCATATGATTGCCTTTACAAAACAAAAATAGGATTAATTCACGTTAAACGTCAAATTATGTACAACCCGTTATTATTTAATTAGCAAGGTCTTTATCGTCAGGCCAATGCTTTGCCTGCTGACGCGAAAATCTTAAGCCTAACATTAATTCGTGGGTTGCGCCCGCATATTTTCTGAGCTTGGAAGTTGTAAAATCATATGAGTAACCTACCATTAAATAATTTTTATACATAAACCCTACAAGTGCAGTGTATGCGTCGTTTGATCGGTATCCAACTCCGAGCCAAACTTGTTCTTGATAAATGCATCTTACGCCGACATCTAATTTCACGGGTGCCGGCATCGCATATTTTACCAGAAACGACGGCTCAATTTTAAAGTCTTCCCCCACATCAAATTTGTAAGCTCCATTCACTAAAAAATGCGTAACAAGTGTTCCTTTATTGTCACCATTTTTATACAATCGAATTGGAGCCTGATACAGTTGTGGAGCACTAAAACCTAAATACCATTTATCATTATGTACCAAAATTCCAGCGCCAAAATCAGGAACAGTTTTCGTTTGATATTGAATTAATAAATTGTTGTCGCCCTCGTCGTGCAGAATCAATTTATGCCCGTCTATTCCCCATTGTTGTATGCCGGCGCTTATACCAAATGATAACTTTGTTTTATCGGTTAACTTTACGTGATATGCATAGGCAATACTTATTCCTACTCTTCGGGTTGGGCCAACAATATCGGTGTAAACATGCGTCCCTAAACCCATATTTCTTTTTTTGAAAGGCGCATGCAGCGTTAGCATGTAAGTACGGGGTGCGTCAGTAATACCTGTCCATTGATACCGGTTATTCGAGCGAACGTCGGCATAATTGTTTTTTCCAGCCACCGCAGGATTTATTGCTAGATCATTAAGCATATATTGGGTATACTGCGGCAACTGTTGCGCATTAGCAAACGTATGGATAACAACACAGACTAAAAAGTATATAATTTTTTTCATCTTATCTAAATATGGTTAATGGTCCAGTATACGCGTTAGGGTAAGAAGGATGATTTAGTTTAATCACGTAATAATAAGTTCCTACAGGCAAGTTTTTATTTTTGTACTGCCCGTTAAACGGAACAGGGTATCCTTTCGAATAAAATAATTGTTCTCCCCAACGGTTATATACGTCAACTTCGCAATTTGGAAATAGATAAATAAGATCTAATTGCCAAACATCATTTTTACCATCACCGTTTGGTGAAAAACCATTAGGAATTTTTATTTCCGGATATACATAAACTGTAACGGTATCTGAATTTGTACAGCCGTTAATATCCACAATACTTACCGTAAAAATAGTTGTTACGGTTGTAGTGGTAACCGGATTTGAGGTGGTTGAATTATCGAGTGTTGTAGTAGGTGACCACGAAAATGCAGCACCGGCAGAGGCTGTAGGATTTCCTCCAATAGTTGCTGTAGAAAAAATTGGCATATCTACAAATGGCCCTGCATCAACAAAAGGAAGTGGATTGGATGTTACCAAAATTGTATCACTATCCGTGCAAGCGCCGTTCGTTGCTATTAAAACATATGTATTAGTTCCAGTGGCCGGAGTAACAGAAACCACAAGCGAATTTGAAATTGCCGTAAGCATAGGCAACTGAAACCACTGATAAGTAGTGCCTCCGTTAGAGAGAAGTCCGTTTAAAACAAGCGTGCCGTTTAGACAAAAAGTCGTATCATTGCCAGCAAGAGCGTTAACCGTTATAGCTGGAGTTATTACAAAAACCGAATCTTTTCGACAACCCGTTCCACCATTATCAATAAGGGTTAACGTATAACTACCCGGTAACACATTTGTAAGCGTTTGAGTTGTGGCACTTCCCGGCGACCAACTGAATGTATAAACAGTC
>JAYTBK010000037.1:0-2171 GCA_043737035.1 Bacteroidota bacterium
TTAGGGAATTAATAACTAATGAGGTTGTAAAAAGCATTTGTTCTTTTGATTATTTACAATGTGAATTTTAGACTATTATATATGAGCTAATGGTATAACAAACCGGCGTTATAAACTGGAGAGAACTGTTATAGGTAAATTTGTACTTTTGTAAAAATAAAATTCCTAATGAAATTTAGTTTATTGATAATATTGACAGTTACACTATCATTATTTTGTGCGTGTAGCAAAAAGCCTACTGGTACACGCGGCGAGGCGGAAGTTTGGTTAGAATATAAATTATTTAATCCGGCGCAATTAACTGTAAAAGTAGGCACTACGGTAACATTTACCAATAAAGATAATGCTAACCACACGGCAACAAATCTTAACGGTTTATTTGACAGTGGAAAAATAACGAACGGAAATTCGTATACATTTTTGTTTGATAAGCCGGGAACGTATAGTTTTTATTGTAACTACCATTCAGGTAATACTTCCGAACAGGGATATATTATTGTGCAGTAAATTTAATTTACCTTTTTGTTTCCTTGCTTTTTAATAACTTCCATCTCTACCTGAAGGTTGCGCAACATACTCATAATGCTACCAACATTTAATTCCTCTTCTTTATAATCAGTCATATTAATGCAGCAGGTATATTCCCACATTTCGAGCACATCTTTTAAATTAACTTTATAAGGCTGATACATTTTGTTATCGGAATGGCATTCCATAAAACCTTTTTTTGTATTTAAATTAAAAATCCGTTTGTAGGACAAGCCATCATCTTTTGTCACTACAATATAAGTATGTCCGTTTTTTACATCTTCTATTTTTTCGAGGAATTTCGCCACCACAAACGAGCCTTCTTTAACAGGAGGCATGCTATCACCTTTAATAGGGAAAGCCCTGTGTTTACCCGTTGGTAAAAAAGGCAGCTTCATGCGCGGAAGGCGTTCCATGTACTCAGGATCGGCATACCCTTTTAAATAACCGGCACTGGCTTTTAACGGAACCAATTCAACCATATCCCGTCCGTCATCATCAATTAAAACCGGAAACAACATACGGCTTTTTCCAATTTTCATTAATCCATCTAAACTTGTTTTACTAATATCACCGCGCACCAAAGCATCAACCGCTACGTGAAAAAAATCGGATATAGAAATCAGCAAATCTATCGACGGTTCATTGCGGTTTTCTTCGTAAGCGCCAAGCCTTGAGCGGGTAATGCCCAAATTATCGGCTAATTGCTCCTGCGACAAGCCTTTTTGCAAGCGCAAATATTTAAGGTTACTAAAAATTTTGCTCATAATATTAATTGCTATAATTTGTAGCACTAATATACTACATAAGATAGTAAGTTTGCAACGAGTTTTTGTTAATTTTTATTATTTGTTGTTACCAGAGGTTTTGCGGATGTATTTTGCTGGTATGCCGCAAAACCTTTATTTTAAACCGACTATTTTTCGGTCTAGTTGATTTTTGTTAAGAGCCGATAGTAGATCGATGAATTTTTAGGACGTTCGAGCGGGCTATCACTTTAATCTTTTGCCAACTCTCACTGCGTTTCGTTGGCCAAAGGATTTACGTTTTATCTCTAACGCATGTATATCTCATTTTTATATGCGTAATACCATCTTCCAGATACATACTTCCTTCGGTATTAAAACCCAACTTTGTATAAAAACTTGTAAGGTACTGTTGGGCGGAAATCATTATAATGTTCGTTTTAAACAGTTGCTGTGCCTGTTCCAAACAATAAACCATTAACTGTTTGCCATAGCCATAGCGCCGTATCGAGTAAATCGTTGCAACCCGGCCAATGGACGCTTCGCTAAAAATTAAGCCTTGCGGAACGAGCCGTGCGTAAGCAATTAGTTGTTTTTCATTAAACCCCATTACGTGGGAACATGCGTAATCTTTTTCATCGAGATCGGCGTAAACACACTGTTGTTCTACAACAAAAACATCGGCGCGCAATTTTAATATAGCGTATAATTCGTTAGTGGTTAGTTGGGAAAAATGTTTTGTAATAAAGTGAATCATAACGCCTGTTGGAGATACCTTTTAATACTCATTAATAGCCAGCAAAACCAGCGTACAGGCTTGCTGGCATTCAATTCCGTTTTCGCTGGCCAGTTTTTCAAACTCAGGGTTTTCGGTTCCGGGATTAAAAATAATACGTT
>JAYTBK010000038.1:0-2166 GCA_043737035.1 Bacteroidota bacterium
GTAGGCACCTGTATGGTAAGCCCAGCGGGTAGACGCATCTGCTTTATACACCAGACATGCTTTGGCAGTATCCTCGTTGCTGCAACTCGTTGGAGGCACATCATCCAAACCGCTGGTCATTTGCAAAAGGTTTTTTACTGTAATGAGGTTTTCTTTTACCGTTGGCGCACTCGACCAGCCTATTCCCAAATATAGAGACGCTTTGTTATTGACGTTAATAAAGCCTTGTTGCTGAGCCATTCCTGTTATAAAAGCGGCCAAACTTTTACTCGCCGACGCCCAATACCAAACAGAATCGCGCGTGTAAGTTCCAAAATATTTTTCAAGAACCCTTTTACCGTCTTTTAATATAATAAAAGACTTGGTGTCTTTTGCTTCCAAATATGCATATAGCGAGTCGATGCGAGGTTTACAATAACCAACGTTTTCAGGTAAAATAGAGTCCCAAATATTTCCTGTGAGAAGGGGGAAATAAAGTGTTTGCGCTTTAACACTAAAATTAAAAGAAATAAAAATAAACAATAAGATAAAAGTTTTTTTCATAAAAAAAATCGTAGATATGATTTTAGACTTTGAGTAACTTAAATAGTTTAAAATACAAAATTTATCCAAATAAAAATTTAATTTTTAATATCCGTAATTATACTTAAAATGAGTATGTTAAAAGTATGACATTATTAGAGTTTAGCAAAAGATTTCCAACTGAGAAAAGCTGTCGTTTAGATTTTAAATCTGTTAGAGATAAGCAAGGTGTACAAGGCCAAATGAATATTGGCATGTTGATATCACTTATTTTACAACACGCGACAATGTAAAGCATTGCATTTATTTTTTATCAGATAATTTTTCGCGTAAAATATTGGCTTGGCGACTTGCTTCACATGTAAGCTGGATATTTGTGAAAGAATGTATTGAGGATGCGTATAAAATAGCGGTTAAAATGAAGCCTGCTTTAAGTTTGCAGATAGTAAGCGATGGCGGCCCGGAAAATACACGACGCGCTTTAAACAATTATATTGAAGGATTAATTGGGAATATTAAAAAGAAAATTGCTTTAAAAGATATCACATTTTCCAATAGCCCTGCGGAAACAAAAAACAGGACTTTTAAAACATATTATATAGACGGAACTATTGAGAATGAACCGCAGCTTAGAAATAGAATTATATTTTATGTGGATGATATAAATTATATTAGACCGAGTGGCGTTTTAAAAGGATACACACCTACAGAAATTTATACAAATACGAAACCGGATTTTGATTTTGCTATATTACGAAAAATAGATGCGGCAAAGCGTAAAAAAGCAAATCAAAACACTAATTGTGGGAAATGTGAAGGCCTAATATAAAATATTGAATAATGTATACCAATACCGTATAAAATTTAAAAATAAAACTTAACAAAACGGTAAACCTTTAATTTACTCACCTTTTCGATATACCGTAGTTTGTTTTGTAATTGTTTCGTGGGTTTAGCACTAAACTTAATTCTATTGACGCGCTAAAAGCTACGCGTATACAAATTAATGACTTTTTAGATAATTGTATTATTCGGGAAATTAACACCACAAAAAAACCGTAGCTAGTTTAGTTACGGTTTTTGTTTTTTATGCCGCAGCATTGCAAATGCCGCGGAGCGGGGAAACTTTCGTTATACCTTGCTCCTCCGGAGGCTTTGCCCCATGCATTGGTGCTGGCATTAAGGCTGTTATTGCTACCGGCTGTTTCAATGCGGTTAAGCTGGTCGTACGTAAAGTTTTTTAGCAACGAGGCTAGTGCGTAGGTTTTTCCGGGCGCGCTTGCATCTAGGTAACCGGTTACTATTTGCCGAATGTTGCCATTGTAAAGGTCGGCTGTTTGTACAGATGGCGCTGCCGCAATAAAGTCGGCAATGCTTCCGGTAGTATTGTTTATGGCCATGTAATCTTTTTGCGTGCTATTGTTGTAGTACGTGAGCGAGTAACCATATACATCGCGGCCATTAAATTTATTTACATCAGCACTGGAAACGGCCAGGTTTCTACACGTGCCAGCGAACCATGAAGGTAGTAAAAATATTTTGCATCGCGCTCCCGTCTTAATTTCGTATTTTTAAAGTCTTGATTTTTAAATTAACATGGATAATTCCAACGGATAGAGATCACTAAACCTATCGGTTATAGGT
>JAYTBK010000039.1:0-12798 GCA_043737035.1 Bacteroidota bacterium
TCTCAATTCTCTCATCAAAATCTATCGCGGCAATGTCTTCATCAAAATCAGAAAAACTAAATTCCGAACTTTTTGTATTTCCTTTTAAGAAACTACTAAACTCGCTGCGCGAAAATAACCAAGTTGCCAATGCTACAACGGTTACAACAACTACCCAGAGAACAATATTTTGAAAATTTCTTTTATCCTGATAGTCCGCTTTACCAAAAATAGAATGTAGTAACCATTTCCAAAACCTGTCCCATAAGCTAAGTTCGCTGCTTTGAACTTCTTTCGCGAATTTCAAATCGACTTCTTTAAATACTTTTTGTTCCGTTGCATTAGTTGGGTGATAAATCTTTACAACTGTTGAGTCGTATTTTAAAACGGATTTAGATTTTTGTGCATAGTTAAAGTTCGCGGTAAGCAAATAAAATAAAATAAAATAAATACGGTGCTTCATGGAAATCGTTAAATAATTTCGTCCATGCGTGCAGCTAAGCCTTTGCCTTCTTTTTTCTCTTCATTCCCTAGAAAGTTAAAGGCACAAATAAGGTGGAGTATGGATGATGAACATGTGGTAAGAAACATGCCTACAGTATAGCTCACAAGAAGCCAAATATTTGTTTCCGATGAAGCCAAACCGGATGCCGAAGTGTTTTTCATACGCGAAAATGTTTCTGTCAAAGTAATTATGGTAGCGGGTAAATTAAATAAAAATTGCAAAATTCCAACGCCAATAAGCGCAATAACCATAATTAACCACGTCCACCAAAAACTACCCGAAGTATATTTCCGGACTTTCGCAATAGCAAATAAAATCATATTTCCATCGCGCACTACCACAAAAAAACCCGCGGATATATAATACAACCAAACAGGAAGTAAAATAAGCAGCCCAAAAAACACTGCAATTCCTAACAAAACCAATATCACTGTACCCATAGAGCTGATTCCAATTCCTATTAAAACAATGATGCTAACCAACACAATTAATGTTACTATAAATATTGCCATTGACAACAGAACTCTTCCGATATTACTCCACACGGCAGCAGCAACTTCGGCTACTGCTATTTTTTCTCCAAATGTTTTTTGATTATATAGGTTCATATAATTAAACACCACGCTATTTAATAAGGTACTATTTACAAACAACAACAAATAAATTAAGCCCATGGATGTGAAATAGGCGGAGTTAAACATGTTTTGACCAAAAGCCCGCGAGGATAATGACGATGACAAAATATTAGCCTGCATATAAGAATAAGCAAAGCCCGCTACTAAAATAAACGGACCAATAATTAAAATAATGCTTCCAAATAAAGGTTTAAAATTTTGTTTTAAAAATTTAAGTGAATCACTAATTACAGTTCCAAAATCACGTTCTTTTCTGTATTCTATTTTATATTGCGGCATACTCATTACGTTTTAATTTTTGTGGCAAAATGATAAAGTACCAAATGATAAAAGTGAGCGAACCAAAAATGATTGTAAGGCTTAGCCACAAAGGCATTTCTGTATAACGTGTAATAAAACTTTCTAAAAACCCGGCGCACATAAAAATGGGAACAAGTCCGGTTATTATTTTAATGCCGTCTTTTGCACCGCGTTTGAATGATTCGCTGCGCGAAAACGTTCCCGGAAACATGAAACTATTTCCTAAAACAAAACCGGCGCAACCCGCTATAACAATAGCAGAAATTTCGAGGGTACCGTGTATCCAAATAACTTTTAAAGCTTTTCCTAAAACATTATACTGATAAAACATTGTAAAAAATGATCCTAATATAACGCAGTTATAAAGTAAATAAAATCCAGTTCCCACCGAAAACAACATTCCCATTGCAAACATTAAAAAAGACACCCTGATGTTGTTAACTGTAATATAGAAATACATAAAACCTTCGGGCATTTCGCTATAAATTCCAATTGGATTACCGTATTTTATTCGTTCAATAGTTTGGTTAACGTATTCATCACCCAGTATTATCCTCACAAAAGAATCATCGTAAAGTTGAGATAACACTCCTAATAAAGTTCCCGCAACACCAATAATAAAGGAAATTAATAGCAGATTATGATACTTGCCAAATAGCATTGGTAATTCGGTTTTCCAAAATAAAAAAATTCTACGGTTACTTTCTTTTTTATTTTTATAAACCAACTGATGGATTTGCGAAGTGAGCTTGTTTAAATATTTTGTTGTTTTGCTGGTAGGATAATTACTTCGCGCATACGACAAATCATCCGTCAGTTCTACAAACATTTCGGTAGCATACGCGGGTTTTGTGGCTTCCCTTTTATTTAAAGTTGCCTCATAGTGTTCCCACCTAGTAGCATTTTGTTTTAAAAAAGTAATCTCTTTCACCGTCAATTTAGTACATTAAATGTATCATTTTTGTTTAGAATTGCTTTATTTTTTTTAAATTTAATGTGCTACTCTAATTCGCAACGCATGGAATGAATACAATAAATATTAAAACAACCCAAAATGTAAATTTGGAGTATGAAGTTGCCGGTGTTGGATACCGCATACTTGCTGCGTTGCTCGACGGTGTATTTATTGGGGTTTATGTGGGTATTATCATGTTATGTTTTGGTTTAGGAGTTGCGACATCAAAAAATTTATTTAATGATCATAAATACTTAATGCTTACACTTTTGATTTTATTGAGTTTACCCGTGTTGCTCTATCATTTTATAAGTGAAACTTTTATGAACGGCCAAAGCCTTGGTAAAAAAATACTCGGCATAAAAGTGGTTAAAACAGATGGTTCTCAACCCGGAATAAGTTCATATATGTTGCGTTCACTTTTTAGAGTGATTGATATACAATTATTAAACGGACTTATAGCTGTCATCTGTATTCCAGTATCCGAAAAAAGTCAGCGCCTTGGCGACATGGCCGCCGGAACTACCGTTATAAAAAAAGATGTGACCGCAAGTTTACGCGATACGATTTTATACCGGCAGGTAACTAATTATAATATTGTTTTTGAACAGGTAGCCTTATTATCCGACAAGGATATTGCGATTATTAAAGATATTCTCGACCACAGCATTGAAAACAACAAAAATGAAAATTTAATTTTGCTGTCTGAAAAAGTAAAAAATAAAATGGGTATAACAACTAATTTAAACGATGTAACTTTCTTAAAAACGGTGTTACTGGATTATAGTCATTTTCAATTTAATGCATAATAATTCTCGCGCTAAATAAAAGATAGTTTTTGAAAATTTTTATTGAGAATTAAATTACTGTCTGCCATTAGCCAACTATCTAATACCGTAGCGTATACTCCTCTAAAATCAACGTGATGTTTCAAATCACCGTCATCTAAATTAACGAGGTCGGGTGCTTCATTAAATATTCCTTTCTTTTTAAGCTGCGATCCAATAACAAACATATTACTTGCTGTACCATGATCAGTTCCATCACTCGCATTCTCTTCCACTCTTCTTCCAAATTCACTAAAAGTTAAAATAAGTGTGTCATCAAAAGTACCGGCCTCTTTTAAATTTTTAACAAGGGCCGCAACGCCTTCGCTAAATTGCAAAAGCAATTTTTTTTGTTTTTCCAATTGGCCTACATGGGTATCAAAACCTCCAAGACTGGCGTAATAAACCGAAGTATTTAAACCACTATTTATAAAAGTTCCAATGGTTTTTAATTGTTTGCCAAAGTCGGTTGTAGGATATGCAGCATCGTTCGCATACGTTTTTTGTGTTTCATAAATATATTTTGCCGACGATGTTGTGCTAAGCATTGTTTTATATAAATAGCCCAGGTTATCTTCATCAAGCATCTTGGGTTTAATATATGAAGTCACCGATTCAAAATAAGAAGTTTGGGTTTGTTCAAAAAGCTGCTTCGAATTTTTTGTGGCAATTCCGCTTAGTTTTTTTCCTTTTAATGCAAGTGATAAATCATTATCCGTTTCTATAGCCTGATAAGGAAATGTACATTGATTATCCAGGTATCGGCCTATCCATCCTGTATTCAAATATTCGTTGCTTCCGCTTGCGCTCTGCCATATATCCATGCTCCGAAAATGTGATCTGTCTGGGTTTGGATAGCCCACATTATTTATAACGCATAAATATCCTTCATCATAAAGTTGCTTTAACGCAACCATTGCAGGATTTAAACCAAGATCTTTTTCGAGCGGCAAAACACTTTCTTTTTTGATAGAAAGATTTTTTCGTAGTTTGTAATAAATATCGTTGTTGTAAGGTATTACGGTGTTTAAACCATCGTTGCCACCTGATAATTGGATGACGACTAAATTCCTTTTCTTTCCGGATGAATTAGGAAGGCCCAGATTTTCAAATGGCTTTAAAAATGACGGCACCAAAAAATAGCTCGATGCCAATCCCGTTTGTTTTAAAAAATCCCTTCTGTTCATATAATAAATTATTGCAGTTGATAATGTGGTAGTGAAAGCATTTTTAGCAGCAACTCCTTTGTAGAAGTTGTATCTTTCTTAATGATATTCATTAATTCCTGATCGGGCATTTTTCCTAATAAAATCATTGCACTATCTTTCATTTCCATTTCTTTATAAACGGAATTAATTTGTTGCCAATTAACTTTAGTTTTTAAATTACGATACACGGATTCCGACATTTCAGGTGGGCCGTCATCCGGATCGTCATCTTTTGTTTCTACATCTATCACGCCATCATTTAAAAGCATGGATGCAAGTCGTAATCGTAAAATTAAGGTTGAAGAATTGATCCATTGTTTGCCTCTAGGCCAACCCGCAACATTTGGAGGGAAAAATAATAATTGCCCTAAACCCCGCTGCAAAGTTATTAATGTTGACGCGTTTTCATATTGTATTTCAAACTGTCGCGTTAAGCTCACTAAAAGTTCTATGGGTGTTTTAATTTTATTTCCAATATTTTCAATGGCATAAAACCAATCGGAAAGCGCGATTTTGCGTAACAATTTTTCCGTATCACACTGGTTTGTATAATAAAAATTCGCGAGCTCAGTTACTTGTTTTTCATTAACGGTATCGTTTACATAAAACTTATAAATTTTGGTACATAAAAAATGAGCCGTTTGTTTTTGATCCATGATGATGTTAATTATGTCTTCACCACCAAAACCGCCTTCGCGCTTTAAAAAAATCTTCTGCCCGTTATCATGTTGTTTTTCAATAAACTCGTATTCATAATTTTGTCGGTTAAAGCTCCAACCCGTAAATGCTCTTGCTGCTTCTTTAACGTCGGTTTCAGTATAATTTCCGAGGCCAAGGGTAAATAATTCCATTAGTTCTCGCGCGAAATTTTCGTTAGGGTGCGATTTCTTATTTTGCTGATTATTTAAAAACTGAAGCATTGCAGCGTTTTTACTTACGTTGAAAAGCATTTCTCTAAAATGAGAAAACGCGAATTTACGGTGTACGTTATTTAATTCCTGCACCATAAATGGATTACGCACGCGGCAAGCAAAATGATTATGCCAAAATAAAGTTTGCTTTTCTCTAACAACCGCTTTTGTATTTACAAGTTGTTTGATGTAATCCGCATTTAAATTTTCACTGTATTCTTGAATGAGTTTACCCACTTCTTTTTTGTTCATTCCCTCCATTCGGGCTTCCTTACCATTAGGAATAGAATCAGATGATAAGGTAACCAACGGCAATGAAACGATAGAAGCATTAAATAAACCGTTTACTATATCGTTGAGAGATTTACTTTGCAAAACTTTTGCATCTTCCAGTGAAATGCCAAATCCAAAGCGTTTATAAAGATGTACGATGTATCGGATAGGTGTGGCCATAAGTAATAATAAGACTGATTATTATGAAGAAGGTTTAAAGAAACTTTTAAAATTAAACCCTGTTTTTCAAAATTAGATATTAACTTTTAGATAAGGCGTCAAAAATATTATCGAGTTCGTTGTACCAATCCTCACCATACTTTCTGATGAGTGGTGTTTTTAAAAATTTATAAACCGGCACATTAAGTTGATTTCCGCAAACGCAAGCCGGCTTGCAAATATGCCAATGGTGGTAGTTTACGGCATCGTAACCATTAAATTCTGTAATGCGAATTGGATAAAGGTGGCAGGATATTGGTTTTTTCCAATTGATTTTTCCATCAGCATAGGCTTTTTCAATAGCGCATTTTGCAATTTGGGTTTCATCAAAATAAACAAAAGCGCATTCGGCTGTGTCATTCACCAAAGTTGTGGTGTAATCGCCATCATCATCTAATACATACGCCCCGTACTCATTTACTGCTTCAATACCTTTCACTGTCATGTAAGGCGTTACAAACGGTAACACAGAATTAATAATTGGGAGTTCTGCTTTATTTAATGGGGCGCCGCTATCACCTGCAACGCAGCACTCACCTTTGCACGCGTTTAAATCACAAACAAATTTTTTCTCAAAAACATCTTCCGATACTAATGTGTGGCCAACGGCTATCATACTTTAAAAGTACAACAAATTATTTTTATCTATTATAATTGAAACATTACAATTACCTTTATCAAACATTTAGGACAACAGATGAACCACATACTGGTTATTTACTATTCGCAAACTGGGCAATCTAAATTAGCTCTGGATGCCACTCTACAGCCATTTTTAAATAACAGCTCTTATCTAATACATTATCATTTAATAAAACCAAAAAAACAGTTTCCATACCCTTGGAAGTACACTCAATTTTTTGATGCCTTTCCGGAAACAGTTCACGGTGTTGCATGTGAGTTGGATCCGATAAATATTGATAGCACGATAAATTACAGTTTAATTGTAGTTGGATATCAGCCCTGGTTTTTAAATGTATGTATACCAATAAATAGTTTTCTAAAAACTGTGGAGGCCAGACAATTACTAAATGGAAAGCCTGTAATTACAATTATTAACTGCAGGAATATGTGGCTTGGGGCGCAGGAAAAAATGAAACAATACTTGCTAAACCTAAATGCAAACCTTGTAGGAAATATAACTTTTGTTGATCGTTCGGCAAATTTAATCAGCCTTATTACAGTTTTAGCATTCGTTTTAAAAGGTAAAAAAGAAAAGTTCATGGGCATTTTTCCGAAATATGGAATTAACCAAAAAGACCTTACACAAGCTCCGGAGTTCGGGAATATAATTTACAAAAACCTTGAACAAAATTCATTGAATAAAATACAGCCCGAATTAAATGCGGCCGATGCCATAAGTATAAAGGGAAATATTATGTTGATGGAAGGCCGCGGAAGAGTTCTGTTTCCGCTGTATGCGAATTACATTTCTAAAAAAGGAACGGCAGGCAGTGCACAACGCAAAACCAGAGTGCGAATTTTTGGTATAATTTTACCAAGCGCCATTTTAATTTTATCACCCATCATTACGGTAATTTCAAGATTGGCACCAATTTTGGCAAAAAATAAATTCAGAAAACAAATTGAGTATTATTCGCAGAATAAATTAATGAACAGGGAAAAATAAATATTTAAAAAGAAAAGTAATGAAAGTATCTAACATCCAAAAAATAATTGAAGGTATCGTCATCGTTTTTGTAATTGGTCTTGCATCCTGCACACCCGATAAAAAAGATGATCCAACTGCGCCATCGCCAACAACGGATGCGCGTGATAAGTATATTGGAAGTTGGTTATGCAATGAATTCAGTAAAATTTCGGGGCAAACATCTTACACTATTAGCATCAGCAAATCGTCAAGTAGTTCGTCTGATATTTTAATTGACCACTTTTATGATTTACAAGCTCAGGCTCGTGCATCAGTTTCCTCAAACAATATTACTATTCCGTATCAACAACTCGGAACTATTGGTTTTGCTGCCGGATCAGGCACATTGTCTTCAACTGGAAGTAATCTTTCACTTTATTATACAACAAATGTTGCGGGAAATAGAGATACGTGCACGGCATCCTGTGTAAAACAATAACGAACTTATTATAGCAAAAAACTAACCACTTATCAAGTGGAAGTAACCACATCCTAATTGGGTGTGGTTTTTTGTTTTACAATCCCTTAGTTTTACATCAGCAAACGATATCAGCGCGCGGTGTTTATTGTTGAAGCAAGTTTTACTAACCTTTAAAACCAATGTTATGAATATTTTAGGAAATAATGCAAGCAGGCTCAATGCCATTGTATTTGAAAACAGAAATAAAAATTATGGCGCTTACGAAATACGTGAAAGCTACGGCAATTCTTTAAAAAAATCATTGTTCTTTTTAATCATATTTTTGTTTGTTTTGTTTGGATCGGCATATTTATTTAATAAATCGGTTAATTCGGTAATCACCGACAACGGGTTATTATTCGACGATCCGATTATTGACGATCGACTGTATGTAGAAAAACAAATAACTCTCACTCCGTTAGCTCATGAAAATAATACTCCAGAAAACGCTGCAGCTAAAGGAGGAGTAGCAACGCGAATTAAAGATGAAGCAATTGTTACTTCTACGAACACAAATCAAAATCTTATACATGGAGTAGGTTCCGAAACTGCCACCGGAGTTTCTGCAACCTCAACTATAGAGAGTACTGTGTCGATCACAGCCCCGATCAAACATACTTTGCCGGAAATTGAACTGGTTGTTATTGCTGATGAGATGCCCGAATTCGAAGGCGGCATGAAAGGGTTGATGGATTTTGTATCCAAAAATGTTGTCTACCCTCAACTTGCAAAAGAATCTGAGTTGCAAGGTGTGGTATACGTTTCATTTATTGTGAATGAAAATGGCGTTGTTGAAGGTGCAAAAGTTTTAAAAGGAATTGGCCTTGGATGCGACGAAGAAGTTTTACGCGTTGTTAATAAAATGCCACGCTGGAAAAAGCCGGGTAAAAACCAAGGGCGTGCGGTAAGAGTGAGATACAATATTCCGGTGTCGTTTAAACTTAAATAAAATAATTTTAAAAAAAATGCCACCGGTAAGGATGGCATTTTTTTATTTTATAAAAATTAATTAAGCATCAGGTTGTTTTTTTTCTACAATTTGCTTTACTGAATCGAGCATTTTTTGTATTGCTTCTTTACCTAATGGTTCGCCATCCGTTGAAACAATGTCCTCGAAAACATAATTATTACCAGCTGCTTTTTGGATGCTATAAAAATGAAATTCAGATTTATCAAAAATTGCGCTTTCCCACATTAATGTTGTAGGCTCTTCAACAAAGTACGATTTAAAAACATTTACATCGTTTCCTTTAAGATCCGTTTTTTGTAGTTCAATATCTCCAGGATCTTCAGTAATACTTATTCGAAAGTTCTTTCCAACGATTACATGCAATGCTCCTGATTGTTGTTCAGTAACCGTTAATTTTGCAGCTACAGTATCAGGCACAAAAATCGAAAATTGTTTTCCGTATTTGGTAAGGTCAAGTGCTACCATTCCTGCAGGTGCTTGTATGTTTTCTTTCTTTTCATCGCCACCACATGATGCAACCGTTAAGGATAATGTAAGTGTAGACAATAATGTAATAAATGTTTTCATAGTATTTAAGTTATTAAACAAATATAAGTTAATCAGGTGTTTTATAAAAATATAAATGCCACTATTTAAGTAGTGGCATTTCAATGTTAAGTGTTTACGTTTTTAAGCAAAAAACCCCCCGCTTGGCGGAGGGCTCTTATTACTTCTTTTTAGCTGCTGCCTTTTTTGGAGCTGCTTTTTTAGCTGCTGCTTTTTTTGGAGCTGCTTTTTTTGCTGCTGCTTTTTTCGGAGCTGCTTTTTTTGTTGTTGCCATGGTTTTTTGTTTTTGAGATTTTTGTTACTACGAAGTAAATAAAATTATTAACGCTATCTAATTTTCAGTCAGTTATTTTATTAACACAAAATTGTTCAAATTGTTAATACGCATTTTTACTTTTCTATTATAAAAATAAAAACAGATCATTTGTAAAAACAAAAAACATATTCAAGCAAAAACAACTGCGTTTACAGTACTTTCAGAGCAGCGAACAGATTTTTAAAAAACCACGCGTTGAATAACAAAATTAAAACCATCGATAACGCGCAATTAAAAATGTGCAAAAGAAAAATATTTTTTATTTACTGTTTAATGATCCATTCATTTTCTATCTCCCAACCTGCGAGTAATTTAATGGGGGTGTTATTTATAAAAATGATTTCGGGTTGTGTATGATTAAAATAATTGCCTACGTCGTACCGCCTGTTTTTATTGGCATCTTCAACTACTTGTAAAAAATAATTACCAGGAACTAAATTTTTATACTCCAATATTTTTTCGGCGGTAGAGGTTAATGAAACTTCTATTATCCTTTCTTCAATCAAAATATCGGCGCTATTTAAAAGCCTTACGATATAATTCTCTTTTTTTGGAAAGAGGAGTTTTAAATTGAGCTGCGCGTAATCATCCGACCCCGATGTAGTAAATTTAAAAGTTGTTGAATCGTTGTAACGCAGCGGATTTCCGATAAGCGCGGAGTCGGCAAGCGTAAGTGTATAGTTAGTTTCCGGAAATAGATTGGTTTCAATAATAAATTCCGTTACTGGATCATCCCCCAAGTTTAACTTAAAGTTTTTTAAAGTAGTTTTTGTAGTGTCGTGTTGTTCCCACAAAGTAATTTTAGTTTGATCAATAATATTTTTTAGCACCGGGTAATTAAGCTTAAAACTTGGCGCAATAAAAAACGGCATTGGGCTAATGATATTTGTAATAAAGGTATAATGGTAAGTATTAATGGCTGTCTGCCTCTCAATTCGGTAATTGACTGACGGTATTTTTACATAAACTGTGTCCGTTTTACGATCCTCATAACTAATGTAAGTTTCCAGAGTATCAAATTTGTTATTGTAGTAAAGCGTCAGTGTATCTTTAAGTTTATTGGTTGTATATAATATAAGTCCGTTTGCTTTTACGTTTTTAATTGAATATTGCGGCTTATTATAAATAATAAAAACTTTACCAAACTCCACAAATATCGGTTTTTTAATAAAATTTTTAAAAGGAACTTCTTTAAATAACAACAAATTAATTTCAATGCTGTCTTTAGTATCTATCGTTTTTTGGGTGTATGCAATTTCTTCGTCAGGCCCATCGTATGTCAGGTTTTTATTGAGATCTTTAATCGCAATAATCTTAAATTTTTTATCCGGCAAATGCGTTAATATAAATTTGCCATCGTCGCTTGTCTTAATAAGGTATAAAGGTTTTTCTTTATATATCACACTATCGGCGGCCGTATCCAAATAAAGACCAACCGTTACGCGTGCAGCGGGTTTTTTATCCAAGGCATTAATAATTTGTCCTTTCACGGTTTGACTGTCAATCACACTGCCGGTGCTAAATACATACTCAAAATTTGGAAGATTGTTTGATTCACGGAGATCAATAATTGAATTTCCGAAAGATAATTTATACGTGGTGTTTGGCATTAAAGCTTCTTTAAACTTAACAGTTACAGTTTTACCATTGGCATCAATTTCAGGCAGCTCTTTTGTTTGCGGTGTAATGATAAATTGGTTCGCTACATCTTTTAAAGAAATAAATTCATCAAACTGCAGTTCAATTTTTTTTGATGAAAAATTTAATGTCGCATTTGCAGGATTTGCTTTAATAAGTTTTGGTGCCTCTGTATCTTTTTTTCCACCCGTTAAAGGCGTAATTTGAGCACAACGCACAAAACATAAAATAAATAGTGTGTATGTAAAGTAATGTTTCAATTCTATACAAAGAAAGTGATTTTTTAGGAATGCCCTTTAATGCAACCGTCTCTTTATGAATTATTATAATTCATTTAAATAATACTTTCATTTAATTTTGAAAGTTCAATAACCTGTCGTAATTTTGTGCAGGATTTATATTATATACAAATGAAATACCACGAAGCAAAAGATAAATTTATACACACGTGGGGCACGCTGGGCAGCAGCTGGGGCATTAGCCGAACAATGGCTCAGGTACATGCTTTATTGTTAATTAGTGCCGATACGTTAAGCGCTGAGGAAATTATGGAAGACCTTAAAATTTCGAGAGGTAATGCAAATATGACAATTCGTGATTTAATGGATTGGGGACTTGTTTATAAAGAATTAAAGGCGGGCGAGAGAAGAGAATTTTTTAGAGCGGAAAAAGACATATGGAAAGTAGCAAAACAGATTATTAAAGAACGCCGAAAACGTGAAATTGAGCCTGTAATAGCCGCATTAGAAGAATTGAAAAAGGTGGAAGGAAATAAAAATGATAAAAAACATAAAGCGTTAATCGATGCAGTTACAAACATTGAAAGCGTTGTAGATAAGGCTGATTTTGCATTGGATCGCGCTATAAAATTAGACGAGAATGCCCTTGTGGGAGCGTTGTTTAAATTGTTTAAATAAAAAAATACAAAAATATTTCAATAATTATTGAAAGTTTAAGAACATATTTTTAATGAAAACATTAAATCATCATACATTGCTTTACGATAATGACTGTCCTCTTTGTGCCGGTTACACTCAGGCGTTTATAAAAACCTGTATGCTGGATGTGAACGGCCGAATGGTATATGAAAAAGGGATGATTTGTTACGCCGGAAAAATTGACGGGGCGAGGGCGCGAAACGAAATTGTCCTGATCGATACAAAAACAGGTAATGTAAAATATGGTATTGAAAGTCTTTTTTACATTATTGCTTCCGCCTTTCCTTTTCTGACGAAAGTATTGCGAAATAGAATTCTGATAGCTATTCTTAAAAAAGTTTATGCTTTTATTTCTTTTAACCGCAAAGTAATAGCAACTTCTGCAAATTACAACAAACAAACCTGCACTCCTGATTTTAGTTTATTTTATCGCTTGTTGTATATAGTAGTAGTAGGGATATTTACCT
>JAYTBK010000040.1:0-2162 GCA_043737035.1 Bacteroidota bacterium
CAAATGGTGAAGGAGTAAAATTAGATGAAGTTGTGGTTACAAGTTTTCAGGAGCCCCTGATTGATGGTGATATGAAATCGGGTGGTACAGTAACTCGCGAAGAATATCAGCACATGGCTACAAAAAATATTAATTCGGTTGCCGCTACTACTGCAGGCGTTTTTCAAGCCGATGAGGGCGGGGCGTTAAATGTACGTGGCGGGCGTTCAAATAATACAACTTATTTTGTGGATGGAGTAAAAGTAATTGGTGGTAATGGTGTGCCTCAACAAGGGGTTGAACAAATTTCGGTAATTACCGGAGGTTTGCCGGCACAATACGGAGATGCAACCGCAGGTGTAATCTCTATTACCACGCGTGGCCCGCAAAGCAAATTCTTTGGTGGAGTCGAATTAATATCTTCTCAGTTAACTGATAAATATGGTTATAATTCAATAGGTTTTTCGGTAGGTGGACCAGTTTTGCAAAAAAGGGATTCAACGGGAGCTAAAAAACCAATTATAGGTTTCTTTTTATCGGGTCAAGGTACTTACGAAAAAGATCCTGACCCTTCGTACATTCCTTTGTATCGACTACGTGACGATCGTTTAAAAGAGCTTGAACAAAAACCCTTAACTTTATCCCCAACGGGAACAGGATTTTTGCCGTCGTTACTTTATGTAACTAAGGATGATATGGAAACAAATAAAGTTCGTCAAAATGTTGCAAGCCGTTCCGTACAACTTAATGGAAAATTGGATTTTAAAGTGGCGCCCAACACCAATCTAACATTAGGAGGCGCTTTGGATTATGGAAATGCACATGCTTACATTCGCGAATACGCTTTATTCAATCCACAGAATAATCCACAGGTAATTAATACAACATGGAGAACTTATGCACGGATCAACCAAAAATTCGGAGCACCTCAAACAGGCGCCGAAAAAGAGAAAAGCCAGTCGATCGTATCAAACGCTTATTTTACATTTTTAGCAAGCTACGAGCAGGCAAAAAGTAAAACTCAGGACGATACCCACAAAGACAAATATTTCAATTACGGTTATATTGGCAAATTTAACTACAATGTAGATACAAACAAATTGTTTGTAATGGGCAACCGTGATAGTTTATATCAAATTAAACTGCTCAATGTACGAGGACCCATTACGTTTGAAAGAAGTGATTTAAACGCAACGTCTGCTAATTATACTTCGCAGGTTTTCGATTATTTCGGCACTTTCAGTCGAATGGATAATGTTGCTACAGCGAATGGATTTAGAAACGGAGACAGACCAAATAATATTTTTTCTCTGTACTCGGCAACGGGCCGTCAATATAACGGTAACGTTACCAATAACAATACTCAGTTACGTTTTGCATCCAGCTTCTCAGCCGATTTAAAAAACCATGCTTTAATGGTGGGAGTTGAATATGATCAAAGAAATCAAAGTTCTTATTCGGTATATCCAATCGGATTATGGGAAAGAATGCGGAATTTAACCAATAGTCATTTAGAAAAATCGTTGGGAACTTATTACCAGATACCAAACAGCGACCCAAATGCACCTCCAAGTTATTTCGCGCGTTGGACTTACGATGAAAAAGATCAAACACAAATTGATAAATCTTTACGTGAGTTAGCTGGTACTACAATCACCGATCAGCGAATCATAAACACCGACGCTTTAAATCCCGATGACCTTCGTTTGGATATGTTTAGTGCGGCCGATTTATTAGGTAACGGACAAGATAATGGCCAAGCGTCAGCTCTCGTAGATTACTATGGTTACGATTATCTTGGAAACAAAGACCGTAATACTACCTCACTCGATAAATTTTTAAACGATAAAGATTCAAAAGGTAACAATACGTTTCATGTAGGCGCGTTTAAGCCTATCTACGTAGCGGGTTATGTACAGGATAAATTTGATTTCAGGGATTTAAAATTCAATATCGGTGTAAGGGTAGATCGTTTTGACGCCAACCAAAAAGTATTAAAAGATAAATATTTGTTCCACGAAGCTTACACCGCGGGCGAAAAATCGCCAAATAAGCCTGATAATATTGGCGACAATTATACTGTTTACACAAGCTCATCTGTTACCGAAATTGTAGGTTACCGTAACGGAGACACCTGGTATAACGCCGAAGGAAAGGAAGTTTCTGATCCTAACTCATTAACC
>JAYTBK010000041.1:0-2159 GCA_043737035.1 Bacteroidota bacterium
TAATGGATCTGTATTCCAAAACTGGGCGCAGTATTTATTAACAATGCAATATTTAGCAACTATGACAGACGAACAAACTTTGGTGATGTATAGCGGACATCCCATGGGTTTATTTCCTTCGCCTAAAGATGCCCCACGAGTAGTTGTAACTAACGGAATGATGATTTCGAATTACAGCAAACCCGACGATTTGGAAAAATTTAATGCTTTAGGAGTAACGCAATATGGGCAAATGACTGCCGGAAGCTTTATGTATATTGGTCCGCAAGGTATAGTACATGGTACAACCATTACAGTGATGAATGCGGCTCGTAAAAAATTTAAAACCGAACAGGAACGTAAAGGGAAATTGTTTGTTACTTGTGGTTTGGGAGGCATGAGTGGCGCACAACCCAAAGCCGCTAAAATTGCAGGTTTAGTATCTATTACTGCCGAAATAAATCCAAAAGCAGTTGCTACCCGCCATACGCAAGGTTGGGTAGATGAAGTGTTTACCGATTTAGATAAATTAATTAAAAGAACAAAAGAAGCTCAGGCTAACCTGCAAGCCGTTAGTATAGCTTATCAAGGGAATATTGTTGATTTATGGGAAAAATTATTACACGAAAATATAACGGTAGATATAGGCAGTGATCAATCTTCACTTCATAATCCTTGGTCCGGAGGGTATTACCCACAAAGTTTTTCGTTAGAAGAAAGCAACATAATGATGGCTGAAAACCCTGGTCAGTTTAAAAAAGAAATTCAAAAAACATTGGTAAATCATATTAATGCAGTAAACGCTCTAAACCAAAAAGGAATGTATTTTTTTGATTACGGCAATGCTTTTTTATTAGAAGTTGGGCGCGCCGGAGGCGATGTATTTAAAAACGGAAAAGATGGTGATTTTAAGTACAACTCTTATGTGCAGGATATTTTAGGGCCTATGTGTTTTGATTATGGCTTTGGTCCGTTTAGATGGGTGTGTACAAGTGCAAATCCTGAAGACCTTGCTATGACAGATAAATTAGCGCAAGAAGTATTGGAAGAAATTTATAAAACAGCTCCCGAAGAAATTAAACAACAGCTAAACGATAATATTGAATGGATTAAATATGCTGGTCAAAATAATTTAGTGGTTGGCTCGCAAGCACGTATTTTATATGCTGATAGCGAAGGGCGCATAAAAATTGCACAAGTCATTAACAAAGCTATTGCCGAAGGAAAAATTTCGGCACCTGTAGTTTTAGGTAGAGATCATCACGATGTAAGCGGCACGGATAGTCCTTATAGAGAAACATCAAACATATACGACGGAAGTAAATATACGGCGGATATGGCTGTACAAAATTTTGTGGGCGACGCGTTCCGCGGTGCTACTTGGATTAGCCTTCATAACGGTGGCGGGGTTGGCTGGGGCGAGGTAATAAACGGCGGATTTGGTTTAGTATTAGATGGCAGCAAAGATGCAGATCGCAAGTTAGAACAAATGTTATTTTGGGACGTTAATAATGGTATATCGCGCAGAGCTTGGGCACGTAACGATGAGGCGTTATTCGCCATTAAGCGGGAAATGGAGCGAACACCAAATTTAAAAGTTACTTTACCAAATTTGGTAGACGAAGCAATTTTAAACAATATTAAATTTTAATTACAATGCGACTTTTTTTATTTTATACAATGATACTCTTATACATTGCAGCAGGTATTAATCATTTTATAAATCCCGAATTTTATTTAAAAATAATGCCTTCTTACATTCCTTGCAAAATGTTTAACGTTTTTTTTAGTGGGATATTGGAAATAGCGTTCTCGGTTTTATTACTTTTTAATTCTACCCGAAAAATAGCTGCTTGGTTAATTGTAATAATGTTAATTGTATTTTTTACAGTTCACATTCAAATGCTAGTTGACAATTGGAGTAAAACCGGCATACTGTTTTGGTTACTCTTACTACGCATATTATTTCAGTTTGTATTAATTTATTGGGCGTATTACTACACAAAATTTACTAAAAGTAAACAATCGCAATATTAATTAATAAAAACTATTTTTCACTGACGCCCGAAAGTTTTAAATTTTCAGCAATAATTTCATTGTAATACCAATTAGAAATAATATAGTCTAATTTGGTGGTTTAAGTTTTTTTTTGGACTATATAATAAATCGATATGTCATTA
>JAYTBK010000042.1:0-2158 GCA_043737035.1 Bacteroidota bacterium
GTTGAAAATGGGTTTTATTATGATATTGATTTTGGTGATAAGGTATTTTCTATTGACGAAGTAGAAAAAGTAGAAACCAAAATGATGGAATTGGCTGCGCAAAAAAGCGAATTTACTCGTAAAGAAGTTAGTAAAACAGATGCCGTAACTTATTTTACCGAAAAGGCAGATCCTTACAAATTAGAATTGATTGACGGTTTGCAAGATGGTTCAATAACATTTTATACACAAGGTAATTTTACCGATTTGTGCCGCGGGCCACACATACCAAATACCGGTTTTATTAAAGCTGTAAAATTATTGCGTGTAGCCGGTGCTTATTGGCGTGGTGACGAAAAAAACAAACAGTTAACACGTATTTATGGCATTACGTTTCCTAAAGATAAAGAGTTAAAAGAGTATTTAACTTTATTAGAAGAAGCCAAAAAACGTGACCATCGTAAACTTGGTAAAGAATTAGAATTATTTACTTTTAGTGAAAAAGTTGGCATGGGCTTGCCGTTATGGTTACCAAAAGGTGCTATGTTGCGCGAACGCTTAATTCAGTTTATGCAAAAAGCACAAATGAAGGCAGGTTATCTACCGGTAGTAACGCCACACATTGCTTTAAAAGAATTATACGTTTGTTCGGGCCACTACGAAAAATATGGTGCCGATTCGTTTCAACCTATTAAAACACCACGCGAAAACGAAGAGTTTTTTTTAAAGCCAATGAACTGTCCCCATCATTGCGAAATTTATAAATCATCCCCAAAATCATATAAAGATTTACCGGTTCGTTATGCTGAATTTGGAACCGTTTACCGTTACGAACAAGCAGGCGAATTACATGGACTAACACGTGTGCGAGGTTTTACACAAGACGACGCACATTTATTTTGCCGTCCTGATCAGGTAAAAGAAGAATTTTTAAAAGTAATTGATTTAGTATTGCACGTATTTAAAGCCTTAGATTTTAAAGAATATACCGCTCAAATTTCGTTGCGTGATCCTGTTAATAAAAGTAAATACATAGGCTCTGATGAAAATTGGGCATTGGCAGAGCAAGCAATTATTGATTCTGCTGCCGAAAAAGGGTTAATAACTGTAACCGAGTTAGGCGAAGCAGCCTTTTATGGACCAAAATTAGATTTTATGGTAAAAGATGCTTTAGGTCGCAAATGGCAATTAGGCACCATACAGGTTGATTATAATTTACCCGAGCGTTTTGAGTTGGAATATACAGGCAGCGATAATTTAAAACATCGCCCTGTAATGATTCACCGCGCACCATTTGGTAGTTTAGAGCGTTTTATAGCTGTATTAATTGAGCATTGCGCGGGCAATTTTCCGTTATGGTTAACCCCCGATCAATTTGCAATTTTACCAATAAGCGAAAAATATAATGAGTATGCTCATAAAGTAAAAGATGCCTTGGCTGAACTTGAAATAAGAGGTTTTGTAGACGATAGAAACGAAAAAATTGGTAAAAAAATACGCGATAACGAAATTAAAAAAATACCTTACATGTTAGTTGTTGGTGAAAAAGAAGAAACTGAACAAAAAGTTGCAGTTCGTGAACATGGAAAAGGAGATATTGGTATATTTGGTATTGATGAATTTAGTAAATTTGTAGAAAATATTATTATAAACGATTTTAAAAAATAAATGGTGGCTAAGCGCAGTTGAAGCCAAACCAAAACAATTAATAAATAACATAAAAACCTCAGTGGCCTTTGTGCCTTTGTGGTAAAACAAAATAAATTATAAACTAAAAAACGGAGGTCCACATCAACAATCAAAAGAAACCCTATTTTGCGCCAAAACCAAACAATAATGCTGCAAAACCAAACACTACTAACGTTGTAAAACCAGGCGATAAACCTGTATTTAAACAACCCAGAGGCCTTAAAGTAGGCTTTAAACGCCCAGGTGTTAAAGAAGAATTGCATAAAATAAACGAACGTATTTATGCTAAAACAGTACGTGTTGTTGGCGATGACATCGAAGCCGGCGTATATTCAATAGCCGAAGCTTTAAAAATGGCAAAAGAATTAGAGTTAGATTTGGTTGAAATTGCTCCAAACATCGATCCACCTGTTTGTAAAATAGTTGATTACGGAAAATTTTTATACGAACAAAAAAAGAAAGCCAAAGAAGTAAAAGCTAAAGCCAGTAA
>JAYTBK010000043.1:0-2155 GCA_043737035.1 Bacteroidota bacterium
CCACATGGTTTGCTCCCATTTCAATAATAGCAAATTGATGTTGATTTGTAACACTTAATAAAGTTAAAGGAACACCAATGTGGTTATTTAAATTTCCTGCGGTGGCTAGTGTATTGAATTTTTTTGAAAGTACTGCGTTTATTAATTCTTTATTTGTAGTTTTTCCATTGCTGCCCGTTATTGCTAAAAATGGTATTTTAAATTGCTGACGGTGATGATTTGCCAATTGTTGTAAGGTTTTTAATACGTCGTTAACCAAAATTAGTTTATCGTTAGTAGCATATTTTTCGTCGTCAATTATTGCATAAGCACAACCCGCCTCTATGGCTTTTTGGGCAAATTCATTCGCGTTAAAATTATCGCCTTTTAATGCAAAAAATATGCTACCGTTAATTAATTTACGGGTATCTGTGCATACTTGTTGATTAGCATTAATAAAATGCTTGTAAATTTCTTCTATAGAATTTTTTGCCGACATATAAGAATTAAAAAATAAAAACCCTTAAGCACAAACTTAAGGGTTTTTTAATATTTTTATTACTATTTAATCATTTTTAAAAATTAGATTTTTTTAGGCTGACAAATTTTTAAAAGCGGAATTTACTTTGTAAATGAGCATTTTATAAAATGATGTCCAACGACAAAAAAGCAATTTTTTTTAATAATTATTTTCCTAAGCCAACAGGGCTACCCACACGTGTCATAGCACAGCGAAAACCTAACCAGGCAGACGTTTGACGTTGATCTAAATATCTACGAGTACCCGGATTTAAGAAATAAGCACGGTCTCTCCAGCTACCACCTTTGTAAACACGGCTTTTATCGTTAACCAAACTTGTTTTTGCATATTCGTACATTAACTTGTCAGCTTTGTCAGAATAAGCATCTTCACCTTCGGCGTAGTAAATACTAGAGTTTACATCGCCATCCATATAATTAATATAATCGGCCGTTTTATAGTTTCTACGCTCGTCTAAATTATCGGTACTTACAGCACTGCTCACTTCGCGCCATTGTACACGACCAGGAATATCGGACTTACCTTCCGGCGTTGCATTATTATAAGTATTACCGCTTGGGTCTTTTGTCATAATTGTTAAAACGCTATCAGTAACCTCAACAGGATCGATACTTGTACCATGAGCCGAAGGGTTATTAACTTTGTGATTGAATTTTTGATAAATTGGTCCATCAACGTTTGTTAAAATTTCGCCACCTAAACCACCAATTAAAGTAGTACTGTCGCGCTTTTGAGTAGTAAACACATTACCACGAAAAGGACGAAACTCATCAGCATCTTGTAAAGTGTTAGGGCGATAAACATCCATAACCCATTCGCAAACATTACCACTCATATTATACAAGCCGTAATCGTTTGGCCAGTAACTGTAAACCGGTGCGGTAATATCGGCATTATCATTTAAAAAACCTGCAGTACCCATGTAATCACCGGCTCCACGCACAAAGTTAGCGTTAATTTGTCCAATGTATTTGTCAGTTGAATTACGAACACCATGACCATTCCAAGGGTAAATACGACGATCAGTTATACGCTCGCCAATTGTATTTCCAATTAAGCCATAAGCAGCATATTCCCACTCAGCTTCAGTTGGTAATCTGTATTTTGGTAAAAATATACCATCTTCCATTCGTACATCACGCTCAGGGTTTTGTTCATCAAACGAAGGTAATTTTTGTTTTAATTGTCCTTGCCATTTACCTGATAAATAAGCTTCGGTACTAAAATAATCTTGATCAGACGGATTTGGAACGTGATCTATTAAACCTTCACGAATTAAAATAAATTCATTTACACGGTCAGTTCTCCAAGCACAAAAATCGTTAGCTTGTAACCAGTTTACACCTACAACCGGATAATCGCGGTAAGCCGGGTGACGTAAATAATACTCTACAAAAGGCTCGTTATACGCTAATTTTTCGCGCCAAACTAAAGTATCGGGTAAGGCTTTGTAATAAATATCCGGAAAAGTTGGGCCAAACACACGTTGTGTCCACCACAAATACTCTAAGTATGAAAAATTGCTTACTTCGGTTTCATCCATATAAAATGAAGAAATAGTAACACGGCGTGCCACATTGTTCCATTCGTAAGTAACATCGGTTTCGGTACGACCCATTGAAAAACTACCACCTT
>JAYTBK010000044.1:0-2152 GCA_043737035.1 Bacteroidota bacterium
TATCAATTTCATGCAACCCCACCATTAATTTCATAATAGTGGTTTTACCGCTTCCACTTTCTCCAATGATTAAATTTGTTTTTCCTTGCTCAAATTTAAATGAAACATTATCAACGACTAAATTGCTTCCAAAACTTTTTGACGTATTTTTAATTTCGATCATGTTAAAAATAATTGCGTTAACAGGAAATTGAATATCAAAATTAAGATGCTGCTGTATACAACCGCCGATGTACTACTTTTACCAACTTCTAACGCACCGCCTTGAGTATAGTAACCAAAATAGGAAGATATAGAAGTGATTAGAAAGGCGAACGTGATAACTTTAGTAAAAGAATAATAAAATTTCCAGGGCTCAAAAAATGATTGAATCCCAAAAATGTACTCGTATGATGTAACTGCCCCGGTAGCAATACCCATTACATAACCGCCGAGCAAACCTAAAAACATACTGATTGCGATAAGAAATGGGAGGATTAATACGCCTGCCAATATTTTGGGAAGGATAAGGTAACTCGCGGAATTGATGCCCATAATTTCGAGCGCATCTATTTGTTCGGTAATACGCATTGAACCGATTTCGGAAGCAATATTGGAGCCTATTTTACCCGCTAAGATTAAAGAAACAATGGTTGGACAAAATTCGAGAAGCATGGATTCGCGTGTGGCCAAACCAACGGCATATAATGGTATAAACGCGCTCGTAAACCCGAAGGCCGATTGAATGGTAATTACACCACCCATAAAAAAAGAAATGATTGCAATAATTGGAAGTGAACTTATACCAATGTTATCAATTTCATGAATGATTTGTTTACCATAAACTGACATTTTTTCAGGCTTACTAAACACGCGTTTAATGAGTAAGAAGTAACGGCCTAAATGAAAAAATAAATTCATGCTTAAAGAAAGGCTAATATACGATTAAGACTTTATTTTTTAATATAAATTGCTACACAACATAAACGCTCTCCTTTTGCGGAGAGCGTTTATAAAAATAACTTGAAATTTAATATTAAAAACCTGTACCAAAATGCGTCATGCTTTCTTTTTTCTCGGGGTTAATTGTCATAACCGGTAAATTACTTATGTCAACAACTTTTTGAGCTTCCGTTCCGCTAAAAAATTCCTTGATGCTGAGGGTTGGTTTATTCATAATAATAATAAGGTCGGATTCGATTTTATTGGCATATTCAACGACCGTTTCTGCAACATGATCGCTGGCCAAAGATTTATTTGAACACGATATACCTTTTCCTTTTATGTATTGTTTAACTTGGTGCGCGTAGGCCAATAACTGATTTTCATAAGCGTTATCGGATAAACTAAATACACCGAGTATTCGTATAGACGCGCCAAAGTAATGAGCAAACTGAACAGCTACATCCACTTTTTCGCGCGACTCTCTTGATAAATCAAGCGGCAACAAAATGTTTCCACAACCCACGCGGTGTTCTTTTCCACGTATTGTGATAACCGGGCATTTACATTCGCGGATCATTTTTGAAGCACTGGCGCCAATAATATTTTTTGAGCTCATATGGCTTTCCAAACCTACCATTACAATTACGGGGTTTACCTCTTCGGCAACTCGTGGTACTTCGGCGTAAATATTGCCTTTTACATTCATAAATTCAGTAGGCACGCCACTTTCCTCTTCAGTTAATTTACTTAACGCTTTAAGATCCTCATACTTTTCTTCACCAACTTTTTCGTAAGTGTGTAATAAAATAATTTTAGAATGGGTGTATTTAGCAAGGTTGTACGCTTGTTTAATTGCTAAAAGTGATTGTTCAGTAAAATCGATCGGGATTAATAATGTACCTCGTTCTTGTAATTTCATATGGTTAAGTTATTTTTTTGTTGGGCATATGGTATAACCAGTTTAATAGTCAGCGTTAGCTTTTCGGTAAAACCGGATATTTCATACGTTAATATAAATATTTATTAAAATAGATTATAACTCACCAGTTACCTGATTTTTAAAGAGTTAATGCTACCCTGTTAATTTAACAAACAAAATTACTCAAATAAATTGCAAATTGCTTTTTATAATGGTTTTTTTTCAAAAGCGGGCTGTTACTTAAAAAATAATGTCGATATTTGCCACCCAAACTTAAAAAAAATAAAATGGCAGTAAAGATTAGACTAC
>JAYTBK010000045.1:0-5566 GCA_043737035.1 Bacteroidota bacterium
AAGATGAAACGCCGGTGGATATAAACACTGACCTTGCAAAAGCATATTACAGTAAATTAAAAAAATTAGCTGTTGACTTAAACGAAACTCCTGTTAACTTACTTGCGCAGGTTTTAAAAATGCCGGATGTATTGAAATCAGAACGCAAAGAACCCAACGAAAACGACTGGAAAGATATTTACAAAGTAATTTTAAAAGCGATAGCCGGCTTAAATAAATTTAGGGAAGACGAAGGAAAATCGATTCAAAAAGATTTTACAGAACACTTAGGGAATATAAATACAGCACTTGAAACCATTAAAAAAAACGATTCCGGACGCGTGCAAACCATTAAGGATCGTATAAAAAAAAATTTAGAGGAAGCAGTTGGCACTGATAAAATAGACCATAACCGTTTTGAGCAGGAGTTAATTTATTATATCGAAAAGCTTGATATCAACGAAGAAAAAGTTCGCCTTAAAACACATTTAGATTATTTTGCGCAAACGATGAACGAGCCCGCAGGCGGCAGAAAATTAAATTTTATTGCACAAGAAATTGGGCGTGAAGTAAACACGATTGGCTCTAAAGCTAACGACGCGGAAATGCAAAAACTTGTGGTGTTGATGAAAGATGAACTAGAAAAAATAAAAGAACAAACTAATAACGTATTATAATGAAACTTTATGAAATTTCGGGAAAATTATCGTTATTCTTTGGAATTGCTTCATGCACTTTTATCATATTAGGCGCGATAAAACCAAATTCTTTATACCTAATGTTTTCATTGATAAACACCATTTTAGGATTTGTGTTTTCTATCATAAATATTTACCTGAACGCGAAATACGAAATTGAAAAAAAGAAATTTACCTTAGGTTTTGGAGGCCTAATCCTTTCATCGGTGCCGGTTATATTTTTAATGCTTATGATCTTTAATAAATAAAATGGAGAAAATATTACGCTATTTTTCCCTCGTAAAATTTAGTCACACTATTTTTGCTTTGCCTTTTGCCTGCATTGGTTTTATGCTTGCAGTTAAAGAAGGTTACCCTTTTAGTTTTAAATTATTTGTATTGATGCTTGTCTGCATGGTGACCGCGCGCAACGCTGCTATGGCTTTTAACCGTTATATTGATCGCCGGTTCGACGCCCTGAACCCACGAACGGCGGTGCGTGAAATTCCATCGGGAATAATTAATCCTGCAAACGCTTTTTATTTTATAATTGTTAATTGCATACTTTTTTTAATCGCAACATTTTTCATCAATCGCATTTGCTTTTTTTTATCTCCTATTGCGCTTTTTGTAATTTTATTTTATAGTTACACCAAACGGTTTACTCCATTATGCCATTTATTTTTAGGAGTTGGTCTTGCCCTTGCCCCTATTGGCGCGTATTTGGCGGTAGCAGCACATTTCTCATTAATGCCGTTATTTTTTTCTTTTGCGGTATTTTTTTGGGTAAGTGGTTTCGATGTTATTTATGCTTTACAGGACGAAAGTTTTGACCGTGAGCATCAGTTAAATTCTATTCCTGTAATGCTGGGAACAAAAGTTGCCTTACGTTTTTCAGAAGTTTTACATTTATTTAGTGTTATTTGCATTTCCAGTGCCGGTTATTACGGCAAATTAAATTTTATATACTGGATAGGAGTTTGCATCTACTCCGCCTTAATTATTTATCAGCATTCAATTGTAAAACCAAATGACTTGAGCCGTGTAAACCTTGCCTTTGGAACCACCAATGGTGTTGCAAGCGTGTTATTTGCAACTTTTTCAATAACTTCTTTTTTCATCCATTGAAAACTTTTTTTGGCCGATACAAACGTTTGCTGAAAATGGTATTTTTCCTTTTAATCGGAATTGTTGCCAGTATTATTGTATCAAATTTATGGATAAATAATGCTACTAAGAATCTGATTTACGGAAATGTTGCTGATATACCGGCACGCAAAGTAGGACTTGTATTGGGAGCATCGAGGTTAACAAAAACCGGCGCACCAAATTTATATTTTAAATATAGGATTGAAGCAGCTTATTTGCTTTATAAAAATCATAAAATAAAATTTTTGTTACTAAGCGGAGATAATCATGTTAAAGGTTATGACGAGCCGGCCGATATGAAGGAAGCTTTAATTGCTTTAGGTGTTCCCGACTCTTGTCTTTTTTTAGATTACGCAGGTTTTAGAACTTTGGATAGTGTTGTGCGGTGCGAAGAAGTATTTGGCGAAGATTCCGTAATTATCATTTCGCAAAAATTTCACAATCAACGGGCATTATTTATTGCCGATAAAAATAATTTAAATGCAATTGGCTTTAACGCAAAAGAGGTTAACAAAAAATACTCTTTAAAAACTCGATTCCGCGAGTGTTTTGCACGTGTAAAATGCGTACTCGATATTTACATTTTAAACACTGCGCCCAAATTTTTAGGTAAGAAAATTATGATTGGGTAAAATTAACCATTTCGAATTCTCGACAAGTTAAAGATTGTTCAAAAATACCCAGTACTGGGTATTAGAATGAAATCCATCTTTTATAATTTCGAATCGGCTAACCGCTGTTGGTTAACTTACACAACCCATTTGAAATGAAAAAAATAATGTTGCTAATTGTTTTGATTGCCGTAGCGGCGAATCCAACGTGTATTAAAGCGCAAGTTCCTATTTTAGAAAAACCTTATGAGATATCCAGAAAAGCCAAAAAAGGATATTTGGGAGGAATTGACTTTAATAAAGAAAAAGAAACCTTTGACATGGTTTATGTATTACCATCTCTTTTGGCTCGAAAAGTAAAAACCGAAATTTATACATACGATAAAGACTTAAACCTTTTAAATACCGTTCGAGAAGAAGAATGGTTGGAAAAGGTTCGAACACGTTGGAAATGGTTTAATTTTAAAGGCGATCGTTACACAACTAAAAATTTAACAGCATCAATCGACCTAAAGGGTAATTTAGTGTTTCGCCAAAAAGAAATAAACTACTCCTACAATTGGTACTACGGTAGTTATACCAAAAGAGTAAAACAATTAGAAAAAGTAAAACCAAAAACAGATACAGACTCTAAATACGCATACAAAGCATCGTACGAAGTGGAAGCGGATAGTAATGTTTTAGTTGTTGCAGGACGCACAGAAAAGAAAACTCATAAAGCCTTTACACAATTTGATGTTATAAGCTGCGATAATCAGGTTAATATTAAAACTGTAAACAGTTTGGAATTTAAATATCCCAATGGTATTTACTTTTCTGCCCCTCTAAAGGATGAAAATGAATCGTTGAGCAACGACGATTCGCCCCGAGATTGGATCCTTATTTTTGCGCCGGTAGATTTGTTTAAGGATGATAAAGATCCAAAACCAACCAATTATACTTACGTTCGTTTAACGCCGCAAGGGCAATTAGTTGAGCGTTTTAATTTCACTTCACCATCAAATGGCTGGCGGGTTTCGGGTGCTTACGAAAAGGAAGGCTCCGTATTTCTCTACGGATCCGCCATTACAAAAGATCCTACAGAAAAATATATTAATAAACTTTATAATAATTTATGGATGGTTCCGTCTACATCAGCATCCATGGAAGAAAAAATGTCAGTAATGCCCGCTGGCCCCGGTTCCGCAATTGGTGTATTTGGTGCAATGACTACTATGGATTTCGGTTCCACTCAGGAGCAAGCTGATGTTCCTTTAGATGATTTAAAATACACAGATTTTCAAATCGGTAAAATTACAGACGGTAAATTCGACTTCATTATTTCGACTAGCATTGAAGAATTTGAAAAAAAACAAGCGAAGCCCATTGATCAAAAGAAATTTGTAGTTTTTGACGGGAAGAAGTTTGTAGTTAATGGAATTTCATTTACCAGTTCGGGCGACATCTTTATAAGCGGACAAGATTTCATTAAAAAAGACGATAAAAAAATATTTAAAGGAATTTATATGTTCCAGTTTGAACCCACCGGTAATTTGAAAAAAAATTACGGAGTGTTTGTTGACCAAAATAAAAAGAAAGGATTTTTTAGTGGATCGAAACTAACTTCTGATATGGTTATTGCAAAAAACTCAATTTTTGAATCAGCCGATGGGAAAAATTTATATTGGTTACTGAGATCAGCTAAAACTGTAGAGTGTACTACCGAATACGTTAGTAATAATACCATTGGTGGAGGTACAACTAAAATAGAAACCTGCGAACCTTTGTATGGTTTTGATTATGGTAGCATTAATATCGCTAGCGGAGAACTATCGGAATTTAAAACATTTGGAGATGACGAAAAACGAGATTTCTTTTTGTTTAAAAACACGACAAGCTACAAAATGGGCAAAAATTTATTCTTTTTTAGTGAAACTAGAAAAGGTGACAAGATCTTATTAACAAGAATGGATTTAACGAAATAGTAAATACACCGCAGTAATCGCCTTAAATTAAAACTTAGTTTAAGGCGATTTATTTATAACACGTTTTTATGAAAAAAATATTATTAAGCCTATTATTATTTATTTATGGCTTTTCAAACGCCCAGGATGGCTACACTCCAATAAATCTTGGTTCCGCAATAAATACTAAAAACGACGAAGGGCATTCTGTAATTTCGGCGGATGGTAAAGAAATTTATTTTTGGAGGAGTCTATACCGCCAGTCAATAAACCGAGAGGTTCAGAGCGCTTGGTATTCGAAAAAAGACAGCGCGGGAAATTGGAGGCCGGCAAAGTATATGGGTAAACCATTTAATACCGCTACCGAAAGCTCAGGTATCTTTTATGTCTCGCCCGATAATAACACAATATTAATACGTGGTTATTTTAAAAATGGCGAACGGATAAAAGAGGGATTTTCGATTGTAACTAGAAGCCAAAAAGGTTGGAATGATCCGGTAGGACTTGAAATTCCTAATTACATTGAATTAGCAAAAGGTGATTATTCCGGAGGTTGTTTAATGCCCGACGGAAAAGGTTTAATAATTTATTTGGGTGAAATACTAAACTCGAAAGACAATAATTTATACGTTACATTTAAAAAAGAAGACGGCACTTATACGTCGCTAACAGCGATAAAATTTTTAAATATTAGTTTAAATCAATCAACCCCATTTATAGCTTCCGATAATAAAACACTTTATTTTTCAAGCGATAGACCTGGCGGATTAGGTAATGCTGACATTTGGAAAACAACCCGTTTAGACGAAACTTGGCAAAAATGGTCTCCTCCTCAAAATCTTGGTCCAACAATTAATTCTGCCGATTGGGATGCGTACTTTTCATTAGATGCGAAAGGAGAATATGCCTATATGACAAGTACACAAAATAGTTTAGGAGGAAGCGATATTGTAAAAATTAAGTTAGCGGTAGAAAATAAACCGCAACCAATTGTACTCATAAAAGGTAGAGTATTAAATAAAAACACATCATTACCCATTGAAGCGAAAATAAATTACGAAAACTTAGGCACAGGTTTAAATCAAGGAATTGCAATAAGCAACCCCGCCACCGGCCAGTATCAAATAGCATTGCCTTATGGTATAAACTATGGATTTAATGCGTCGTCGAGCAATTTCATTTCTATATCAGATAATATAGATTTATT
>JAYTBK010000046.1:0-5566 GCA_043737035.1 Bacteroidota bacterium
GAACCGGCCATTGATCGTGAATAAGGCGCCCAAGTGTGTTTAAATTAAAATCAGTATTTCTTATCGGTTCGCCAATGCAAACAATTTTTTTTATGCTACAGTTTTTGTAATCAATATTATTTTGCATGGCATAATCTATGAGTTTAATTAAAAACGAAGGCACAGCAATGGCAATGGTTGGCTTTAATCTACTAATAGTATCCCACTGAAATTGTGGCATGCCGTTACCAACCCTAACAACACCTGCTCCCATTTTTCTGATACCTAAAAAATACGCCATTCCGGCCATGAAACGCCTGTCGAGCGTAGTCATTAACTGATAGATATCCGTTTTTGTACCACCAGAGCAACTCAATGAAATATATTCGTTATAGGCCAATCGTTCTAAATCCGCATCTGTAAGCGCAATGGTTATGGGGTCGCCAAGCGTACCACTGGTTGTAACGTAATCAATAATTCTATCAGGTGTTACACAAATAAAATCGTTATTATGATGGTGTAAATCGTTTTTAGTTGTAACCGGGATTTTTGAAAGATCGTGTAGCGTTTTTATTTCCCCAACTTGAACGCCGTTAATCGCAAAATGTTTTTTGTAAAAGGGTGAATGAGTTGAAACATACGTTAGCAGTTCCACCATTTTTGTTTCCTGTAGCCTTGCGATCTCCTGATGAGTTTGTGTTTCTATAAACGGAATAAACGAACTCATGTATTTGCTCAGTGTAAAATTCTTTCAGCTAATTTCAAAAGCGTCAAAATTATAAATATTATCTTTGCAAAAACGAAAAAATAAATTTAAGTGCAAAACGCTTTAAATAGAATTAATTTAAATGACGAACTTTTAAAACCGATAAAAGAATTTAAAGCCCCACGGGTTGCTAAAAATATCTTGCACGGCCAAATGCTGACTCAACTCGTGAAGGCCGCCATATCCCGTGATCACATGTTAAGCAGCAGAGCGATGTGGGTTTTTGCGCATTGCAGTGATTTGGATTATAGCAATTCAACAAAGTATCACAAACAACTCATTAAAAATTTAGAAAATAAAAATCTTCACAACGGTGTTATCAGAAACACGTTGCGTTTATTTCAACAACATCCTGTACCAAAAAATCAACAGGCGTTTTTACTTGACATATGTTTTAAGTTTATAAGCGATCCCTTGCAAGCTATTGCTGTAAGGGCGTTTGCAATAACCATTGTATTTAATATTTCAAAACCTTATAAAGAATTGCTTCTCGAACTTTACGCGGTTTTAAATAATCTTTCTCTCGCCGACGAAACACCGGGAATAAAGTCGCGGGTAAAAAATACAATAAAGCAAATTAATAAGGTTTTAAATTAAAATTTTGGTAATTGAGCCAAAGCATTTATCGTTAAGTTATATTCATCTACCAATTCTGTAAATACTTCCCGTACCGATTGTAATTTGTTTAGCGAAGCCGAAACCTGTCCGATCTCAAGTTCCCCTTCAGCTAAATCACCTTCAAACATTCCTTTTTTTGAACGGCCTTTTCCCAAAAATTCTTCCAATGTTTTAGCATTTGCTCCATTTTTTTCGAGCTCACAAACTTTATCAGCAAAAGGATTTTTAAGTAAACGTACGGGTGTTAATTTTCTCAAGGCCAACGATGTATCGCCTTCTTTTGCGCTAAGCACTGAGTTTTTAAAATTGATGTGGGCCGACGATTCGTAAGTTGTTACAAACCTACTTCCAATTTGCACACCGCTTGCCCCAAGGGCAAAGGCCGCTGCAATAGCCTGCCCTGATGCAATACCACCGGCTGCAATCACTGGCACACTTACACTGTTTTTTACTTGCGGAATTAAAACAAGAGTTGTGGTTTCTTCGCGCCCGTTATGGCCGCCTGCCTCAAATCCTTCTGCCACAACTGCGTCTACACCCGCTTCTTCGCATTTAAGTGCAAATTTTATATTAGATATCGCATGAACTACTGTAATTCCGTGTTGCTTTAAATGTTGAGTCCACGTTTTTGGATTTCCCGCCGATGTAAAAACTATTTTTACGCCTTCATCAATAATAATTTTCATATGTTGTTCAATGTCCGGATACAGCAGCGGAACATTAACCCCAAAAGGCTTATTGGTTGATTTTTTGCATTTTTGTATATGTTCCCGCAATATTTCCGGATGCATCGAACCTGAACCAATTAATCCCAAGCCGCCTGCGTTTGAAACCGCCGAAGCCAGCTCCCAACCGCTACACCAGATCATTCCACCCTGTACAATTGGGAATTTTATGTTAAATAAGCGATTTATTGGTTCCATTTGGTATTATTTTTGGTATAAAGTTAAAGATTTTATTATTTTTGTGTACTTAATTACAGGATTTGAATGAAAAATTTTACACTAATACTACTATTTTTATTTACTACAACTTTAATTTTTGCGCAACGTCGTTTTGATTATGGTGTGGCAATTGGTGTATCTAATTACTTGGGTGATATTGGCGGAAAAGAAAAGACCAGACGGGATTTTGTTGCCGATATGAAAATGGCGAAAACGCGTTGGAATTTTGGTGGCTTTGCACGTTACAAAGTAAAACCTAAAGTATCGGTTAAAGTTGCTTTGGATTATTTACGTATTGAAGGTGACGATAAATTGTCCAGCAATCCTGCACGTAATACACGGAATTTAAATTTTCGTAATGATATTTTTGATCTTGGTGTTACGGGTCAGTTTACGTTTTTTGAAGACAATGACCTTGGTAACACTTACCGTTTTAAAAATGGTTTCCGCGCTTATGTTTTTGCCGGCGTTGGCGGATTTTATTCTAACCCAAAAGCGTTTTACAACGGCGGCTGGGTTAAACTTCGTCCGATGCAAACGGAAGGCGTTTCTTATAGCCCAATAGGAATTAATATTCCTGCCGGTTTGGGTTTTTATTTTACATTCGAGAAAAAACACCGCATTGGTTTCGAACTGAATCACCGCACTACATTTACGGATTATCTTGATGACATTAGCGGTAATTACGTAGATCCTACTGGCATGAGCCCTGATGCGGCTGCATTGTCAAACCGAACCGGCGAACTTGCAACCGTTAATCCTGAATTCGCGAAAAACTTTGGCTATGATTTCGGACGTGGTGTTGGAAATAAACGTGGTGATAAAACTCACAAAGATGCATACATGACAATGAACTTAAGCTATAGTTATGTTTTACGTGGCAAGTCGAGCTTTTACCGCGGCCGTTATGGTAGCTTCTTTGGCCACAAGCGTGGCAAAGCCCGTAAGATCAGGGCGAAGTTTTAATTTACCTATACAATCATTTTTTTGCTGAGAAGCATCTTGTAACCATTTGCTTTTACCTCTTAAATAGCACAGCACTTTAGCTCTGTTTATTAGTTGCGTGATTTTAATTAAATTCAAGTTGATTTAACTCCGTTGAATTCGTTTTTGTAGTTTTTAATTTTGGAACTCGTTTCGAAATATATCGTTAACGTGTTGATAAACAACATGCATCGCCATATGTCAATAATGCTAAACGTTGTGATTTATGTTCAAAACGCGTCTTTGACTTATTGATAATATCGATTTAAATTTAAGATAAGAGACCCAAAACGAATTCAAGGGTCTACAATACAAATTTGGAATTAGTGCTATTAAAATTAGTTTAGCAAAACTTAGTCAACTCGATAAAACATTAAATTGCCATTTTGTCACTTCTGCTCACTTGGTACAACGTTTGCCTACTATGTGCGCTAACAATTCATCTTAAATAAATAATCATATGAGCACTAAAGGTAAAATTAACGTACAAACCGAAAACATTTTTCCTATAATTAAAAAGTTTCTTTACAGCGATCACGAAATATTTTTGCGTGAGTTAGTAAGTAACGCAACGGATGCCACACAAAAACTAAAAGCATTATCATCGATGGGTGAAACCAAAGGCGATTTGGGTGATCTTAAAATTGAAGTGATATTAGATAAAGCTGCCAAAACACTTATTATCAAAGATAAAGGCCTCGGTATGACAGCTGAGGAAATAGAAAAATACATTACGCAAATTGCATTTAGCGGCGCCGAAGAATTTGTAAACCAATACAAAGATAAAGTAGATAAAAATGTTGTAATTGGCCATTTTGGTTTAGGTTTTTACTCGGCTTTTATGGTAGCAAAAAAAGTAGAAATATTTTCGTTATCGTATAAAGAAGGGAGTAAAGCGGTGCGTTGGGAATGTGATGGCAGCCCGGATTATACCATTGAAGAAAACGACACTAAAAAAGAACGCGGCACTAATATCGTTTTACACATTGCCGACGACAGTGAAGAATTTTTAGAAGACTCACGCATACAGACTTTGCTAACAAAATATTGCAAATTTTTACCCGTAGAAATTGTTTTCGGAACTAAAAAATCGTGGGTGCCAAGCGGTGAAAAAGATGAAAAGGGTCATGAAAAAGAAAACGAAATAGACGTTGAAAACATCATCAATAATCCTGTGCCTCTATGGGTAAAAAAACCGGCCGATTTAAAAGACGAGGATTATAAAGCGTTTTATCGCGAATTATACCCAATGCAGTTTGAAGAGCCGCTATTTCACATACACATGAATGTGGACTACCCTTTTAATTTAACGGGCGTTTTATATTTTCCTAAACTTTCAAATAAGTTTGAAGCACCGAAAGATCGCATTCAGCTTTATAGTAATCAAGTTTTTGTTACAGATAATGTCGAAAATATTGTTCCTGATTTTTTAACCATGTTGCGCGGTGTGATTGATAGTCCGGATATTCCATTAAATGTTAGCCGAAGTTATTTACAAGCCGACGGAAATGTTAAAAAAATATCAGCACATATTACTAAAAAAGTTGCGGATAAATTAGAGGAATTATTTAAAAAAGAGCGTGAAGATTTTGAATCGAAATGGGATGATATTAAAATATTTGTTCAATATGGAATGATAAGCGACGAGAAATTTTACGATAAAGCTGTAAAGTTTGCCTTGCTAAAAAATACAGATAAAAAGGCCTTTACGTTTGACGATTATAACGCGCACGTTAAGCCAAACCAAACAGATAAGGATAATAAAGTTGTGTATTTATATGCAACAAATGTTGATGAGCAACACACTTACATTGACGCTGCAAAATCGCGCGGGTATGATGTGTTAATGATGGATTCGCCATTAGACGCGCATTTTATAAATCATTTGGAAAGCAAACTTGAAAACGTGCAGTTTGTGCGAGTTGACAGCGATACCGTTGAAAAATTGATTAAAAAAGATGATGCGCAGGTTAGCAAATTAACTGAAGAAGATGAAAATAAACTAAAGCCAATTGTTGAAGCAATTGTAGCCAAAGAAAAATACACAGTTGTTTTTGAAAGCCTTAGCGAAACCGATTCGCCGATGCTAATTACACGTCCCGAATTTATGCGCCGTATGAAAGATATGCAAGCCATGGGCGGTGGAGGTGGCATGAACTTTTACGGTTCGATGCCTGATATGTACAATTTAGTAGTAAATGCAAACCATCCTTTGATAAGCAAAATTTTAACGGAGAAAGATGCTGCAGTGCAATCGCAACTGGCAAAACAAGCA
>JAYTBK010000047.1:0-5564 GCA_043737035.1 Bacteroidota bacterium
AAACATAATTTGAGGATACGCCAATTTCATATTTTGTTTGGGATCGCTGTACAGGTTCATGCTTTTTAAAACATCAGCATCACGGCTTCGTGCGGTATCAATTACGTCAATTTTATTCCATACAATATCAGGCATATCGCAATGGTGTAATTTTTCAATATGACCAATAATGGTATCAATAGCAAGGCACTCGCCGTAGTAACTCCAATGGTGCCCGAACTTTGTAAATAAAGGATAGGGCGTTGCAGGTTTTAATTTTTGAAACCATTGTTTAAGATCGAGTACATTAATATTGAGTTGCTTGCAGATGGTCGCGTAATCGTTGTAGTTAGTATTTGTAATACCATGCTTGTACTTATCTTCAATTTGCTCCGTGCAATATTCTCCTTTGCCGGGAGCAAACACTAATAACAAATCAATGCCTTTTCTTTTTAAAAAATCCTGTACAACTTTTGCTTTTTGCAGTTTTGTTTTTATTATTTGGTTTCCAACATAATCATCGCCATAAGCCGCAAAAATAAACGGTTCGCTAAACACATAATTCTCTTTACCGGACACAAATTTATTTACCCGAAGCTGATTAAACAGATCATAATACAATTGATTATTTAATCGAACAAAAACTTCTTTAAAAGCCCAATGATCGTTGTTATAATCATCCTTGAGGTTTTGATATTCGCCGCTAAACCACTGTTCTGATTTAAATAAAGAATCGGGATTGATGTTGTTGATAACGATACCGGTAAGGTGTGGGTTTTTATCCGTTTTGGTAAAACCTATCAGCATCGGGAAACACAATGCCGTAAAGGCTATGATTACAAATAAATTATAGGATTTATTCTTTTTCATTTTTAAAATCTGAAATAAATAAACGGATTAAAATTTAGCGCAGCAATGTAACTTAACGAAATATAGAACAGCAGTACCGAAACCGTTAGTAAGATGGTATTTGAAAAAGTTGTTTGATTTTCGCCGTAAACCTTTGCCTGTAGTGCTTTTGTAGCAGGCATAAATGCAAAGAATGAAAAGAAGGCAGCAAGTGCAAGGGAAAAATAAAAATCGTTATGGAGAGCAAATTTTCTGTCAAAAAAGTTAAAGCTAAACATGGCTTTTACTACATGGTTTGCGTAGGTTAAATCTTCGTTTCTAAAATAAACCCAGCCTACAACCACAATTAAAAAAGTTATAACAGTGGAAATAATTTTACCAATTTTGCTATAAAACTTTAATAAAAATAATCGTTCCAATATTAAAAATAATCCGTGAAATGCTCCCCAGATAACGAAATTCCAACTTGCGCCATGCCAAAAGCCTGATAGAATAAATACAATAAATAAATTCCGGTATAACTTTGCGCTTGAACTTACTCTGCTTCCGCCTAACGGAACGTAAAGATAATTGCGCATCCAAGTGCCTAAGGTAATGTGCCAACGTCGCCAAAATTCGGTAATGCTTGATGATAAGTAAGGATTGTTAAAGTTTTCCGGCAAACGTATTCCCATTATTTTACAAAGCCCTATTGCCATATCGCTGTAACCGCTAAAATCAAAATAAATTTGAAAAGTGTAAGCCAATGCGCCAACCCATGCGGCGGCCGAATCAATCTGATCAATGCTAAGTTTAAAAACATCATCAGCCTGCGCGCCAATTGTATTTGCGATAATTACTTTTTTTGCCAAACCAATACAAAATGTATAAAACCCACTTAGTTTAACATCGGCAGTGTAATTTTTTTCGCGGTCGGTTATTTGATCGGCAATATCATGGTAACGGACTATCGGACCGGCAATTAATTTAGGAAAAAGTAAAATATATGTTTGATAATGCCACACGTTTTTTAATGGCTTGTGAATTCCTCTGTAAACATCTACAACATAAGTAACGCTTTCAAATGTATAAAAGGAAATACCGATGGGTAAAACGATTTTGAGCCAACTGATTTCCTTCATACCGGCTGCTCCGAGCAACGTATTAATATTATCAATAAAAAAATTTGAATACTTAAAATAAAATAATAGACCAAGGTTTAAAAGTAGAGAAATGATTAAAAATTGTTTTTTAGTTTTAGATGATTTTGCTTCATACATACTTTTTACAAGTATAAAATCTAAAAAAGTTGTACCAAGAATAACAAAAATAAATTTCGGTCCGCCCCAGGCATAAAACACAACACTGAAAATAAGTATGCAGGCATTTTTAAATTTATTTGGGGTAAGATGATACGCCAATAAAAATATAGGCAAAAAATAAATTAAAAATGTAATGCTGCTAAAAACCATTTGTAGGATTTAATAATTAGGCCGTGATTGAGACTTCTATCTGGCCGGTTTTAATTCTAATTTCAAAATGGTTTTAATTTTTTTTGGCAGATTTTCGTCAAGCAACACTTTCATAAATTTTTGAAATATTTTTTGATGGGCATAATTTTTCTGCTATTTCTAAAAGTGTAATCGCCTGATCGTTTTTAACTGTCGGAAAATCTTCTAGAAATTCATCTAGAGCAATAACCTTTTCTAGATGGTTGAAAAAGATTTCTATTGAAGTCTTGGTTTCCATGAATACCGGCTGTCCGCCAAGTATTTCATTATCTATATTAATAATATTTTTTATCGGTCTCACGCTACTAAATTACTAATTATTTATTTATGTGTATTGTTTCTCATAGTAAGTTGAGTAAGCTCCAGAGGTAACATTCTTTAGCCATTCTTCATTTTTCAAATACCAGTCAACCGTTTTCTCCAATCCTTCTTCAAATTGAAGTGAAGGTTTCCAACCGAGCTCTTTTTGTAACTTTGTAGAATCAATCGCGTAACGCAAATCATGGCCTGCACGGTCGGTTACAAAGGTAATAAGCTTTTGATTTGTTCCTTTTTCCCTGCCTAATTTTTCATCCATCATATCGCACAATAAACGAATGACATCGATATTAGTCCATTCGTTATGACCACCAATATTATACGTCGTTCCCAATGCAGCCTTATGAAAAATAACATCTATGGCTCGGGCGTGGTCTTCAACAAAAAGCCAGTCGCGTATGTTTTCGCCCTTTCCGTAAATGGGCAACGGCTTATTGTTTTTTATATTATTTATGCACAACGGAATTAATTTTTCAGGGAAGTGATATGGCCCGTAATTATTTGAACAATTTGAAATAACGCAGGGTAATTTATACGTATCAAAATATGCCCTTACAAAATGATCGGAACTTGCCTTGGAAGCGGAGTAGGGGCTGTGCGGATCATAAGCGGTGCTTTCGGTAAACATACCCGTATTACCTAACGAGCCATATACTTCATCGGTACTCACATGGTAAAAAAGCGGCCTTACACTGGTATTTTTAATAGCAGAAGTGGAAGTATAAATTGTTTTATATGCATTTAAAAGATTAACTGTACCGATAACGTTTGTATAAACAAATTCCAGTGGGTTTGTAATACTCCGGTCGACGTGGCTTTCGGCGGCAAGGTGAATAACAGCCTCAAACTGATGTTCGGCAAAAAGTTGATCTATAAATTTTGCATCAACGATATCACCTTTTATAAATTTATAATTCGGTTTATTTTCAATGTCTTTTAAATTGGCTAGATTGCCAGCGTATGTTAGTTTATCGACGTTATAAATTGTATAAGTTGGATACTTGTTTACAAATAACCTAACAACGTGCGAGCCAATAAATCCCGCGCCCCCTGTAATTAATATTTTCATTTCTTATTTATTAATGGATTACGAATATAATAATTCTGTCATTGATTTAGAGGGAAAGAAGTAAGACATAAGATGAAAGATCAGATTACCCGAAAAACAATCTTTTATCTTGTAATTTTTATCTTTTGATTCTTTACTTTTATTTCCCTCTTCCCTGTATCACAATTAATATGGTATGGATTAAAATTTTAAAGTCAAAGCTTAGGCTCATATTTTCAATATACAATAAATCAAATTTAATACGTGATACCATTTGTTCTATGTTTTCTGCGTAGCCGTATTTTACTTGCCCGTAACCTGTAATACCAGGCCTTACGCGATGTAAGTGAACAAAATGGGGCGCGTGCCTTACGATTTGATCTATATAAAATTTACGTTCCGGGCGCGGACCAACAATACTCATATCGCCCATAATTACATTGTAAAATTGCGGGATTTCATCGAGCCTAACACGTCTTAAAAACTTTCCTATTTTAGTAATGCGCGGATCGTTTTTACTCGAAAGCAGTGGTCCACTTTTTTCCGCATCTTCGTTCATTGTACGAAATTTAATGATGCTAAATGTTTCGCCGTTTTTTCCTATTCGTTCTTGTTTAAAAAATACTGGGCCTTTAGAACCAATACGGACTAAAATCATTAAAACAACATACAGCCAACTAAATAAAACAATAACCAAAAGCGAAACAGTAACATCAAAAAAGCGTTTTACAGCCTGTTGCCAGTCGGGCATAACCTGTTTGTTTATAATAATAAGAGCGGTATCCGAAATAGAATTCATTTTAACCTGACCTGATAAAATATCATATACATCGGGAATTATTTTAATGATCACTTCAAACTCGTTCAGTTCATTCAATATTTTTTCAAGGTATTCGTGTTCCCAGGATTCTATTGCAATTATAATTTCATCAATTTGTTGGGTTTTTACAATTTGCTTCAAGTCGTGGTATTCGCCAAGGTGTTCAACTTTATTTTTTAGCTGTTCAGAAAATCCATTTTTTTCATCAAGGTGAATAAATCCAACAAAAATATTACCAGAGGATTTTTTTGAGTTACTGATTTCTTCAAAAATTTTTAGCGCGCGTTGGTTGCTTCCAATAATAATTGTTTTAAAACCTATAACGCCCTTGTTTATTTTCCTTATGGTGATTGATGATAATATAAACCTGAAAACAGCAGTAAAAATAAAATGAAGTAAAAATAAAACGATAAATACTTTATAATAAGCTTTATAGTTTGATACAAAATCATCAAGTAAAATGGTAAAGAAAATAAACGTAACACCTATAATGGATGTGGTAAATGTATGCGCGAGTTCATTAATCCTCGATTTGCGAAAAATATTTTTATAAATGCCTGTTAAATAATAAATTAGTACCCAGCAAAGCGGCAAAACAATTATTGAAATTGTAAATTGGTCGTCGAAAATTTTATCGGGTAATGTACCAAATTTTGCAGGTTCGATATGAAGTTTACGATACACATAAAAGAGTGTCCACGCAAAAAAAGCCGCTACATAATCGGCAAAAATAGTTTTAAATGTTTGTAATTTTTTGTTCACAAAGGTTTAATCAGTCGCACATTATCCAAATAAATTTTGGGATAATTCACCCCACTTTGTTTTGTACCTTTAATGAAAACTTTATAGTAATTATATGTTGGCTGACCGCTGATTGCGCTTGTTAAGCTTACATATACTTTATTCCAACCATTGGTTGCGCGCAAAGTAAGGGCAGTGCGTTCTTCAATATTTGCTCCACAAATTAACCCAACAGTAATTTCCTGATTGCAGTTATAATCCAATTCAAGATACACATCGGTACCACCAAGTGGCATTGCTTGCGCCGACGACGATTGTA
>JAYTBK010000048.1:0-24927 GCA_043737035.1 Bacteroidota bacterium
ATCGTTGAGCCATTTGTTTTTATATTTTTTAGGCAAAATTACAGCGGCGGCATACACAGGACCCGCAAGGCAACCACGCCCAGCTTCATCGCAGCCGGCTTCTATTAAAACTTTATCGTAATACGATTTTAGCAAGAGTGTATCTTTTTAAAACACATAGGAGCATAGGTAGCACAATTAAAGAGACTTGAAAAACACCGATGTGCCTATTTGGTTAAGTTTAGTTCTAGATTTTTTTTAATGTTGCTTTTATTTTATCAAAATCAGGCTGTTTTCCGGCATCTTCAAGTATTTCAACGTATTGAATGATGCCATTTTTGTCAATAACAATTGCCGAACGTTTTGTAACTCCCAACATTCCAAACCCAAACGTTTCATACAAAGAATCGTAGGCTTTGGCCGTTGTTTTATTAAAATCTGATAATAGTTCGAAGTTATAATTTTGCTCTTTCTTAAATTTTTCAAGACTAAACAACGAGTCGATTGAAACTCCGATAACCTCTGCGTTTAATGAAGTATATTCATTATAATTATCGCGTATGTTACACAATTCAGCAGTGCAAACGCCTGTAAATGCCAACGGAAAAAACAAAATCACTAAATTTTTTCCTTTGTAATCAGATAAAGAAATCTCTTTTTTTTCGGTATTGAATAATTTAAAATCGGGAGCTGCTTGTCCTATTGAAATTGCCATGTTGTTTAATTAAGTAAATACAGTTAGGCGACAAAAATAAGCGATTTGAAAATTTAAACGGCATAAAATTCTAAAACCTTACGAACTTTTTAACTTTCCAAACGTTGTTTGTAGGTATAACGAAAGTAAATTATATTTTTGTTCCAAAATAAATTCTAAAATATTAAAGATATGGCATTAGTAGGGAAAAAAGCGCCTTTGTTTAAAGCTGCGGCAGTAATAAACGGTGAAGAAATAATTGATGATTTTTCACTTGAACAATATTTAGGAAAAAAACATGTTGTGTTTTTCTTTTACCCAAAAGATTTCACATTTGTTTGCCCCACAGAGCTACACGCTTTTCAGGAAAAACTGAGCGAATTTGAAAAACGTGGCTGCGCAGTTGTTGGTTGTAGTACCGATACCGAACAAAGCCATTGGGGCTGGTTACAGCTTGAAAAAGCAAACGGCGGGATTAAAGGAGTTACATACCCGATTGTAGCCGACACTACAAAAATTATCTCAATTAATTTCGATACTCTTTTTGGAGATTATGATTTTGATGATGAAGGAAATTTAATTGCAACAGGTGATATGGTTGCATTCCGGGGCTTATTTTTAATTGACAAATCGGGCATAGTTCGCCATCAATTAATAAATGATTTGCCTTTAGGCCGCAATGTGGAAGAAGCATTACGTATGGTGGATGCTCTACAATATTTTGAGGAAAAAGGTGAGGTTTGTCCGGCAAACTGGAGCAAAGGAAAAGAAGGTATGAAAGCCGACCACAAAGGTGTAGCTGATTATTTAGCAAAAAATTAAAAAAATTTAGATTCCAAATGCATAAGAAAGCGCCACGTAGGCGCTTTTTTTGTGTTTTCTCACCTTTTAATCGTCCCGATAACTGTAAAATTTTTGATGCCGCCTCTTAATCGATAAATAGGAGAAATAGTATTTTAAATTCCAGTAAATAAAAATTAGTATTTTTAAAACATAATGGCAGGTAAATTATACGTAGTTCCTACACCAATAGGAAATTTAGAGGATATAACGCTTCGCGCACTTACGGTGCTAAAAAGCGTGGATTTTATTTACGCCGAAGATACCCGTAATACGATACACCTCCTACGTCATTTTAAAATTGAAAAACCACTCCGTTCTTATCATGCCCATAATGAGCATAGCACCGTGGAACAAATAGTAGAAATAATAGCGACCGAAAAATCGGTGGCATTGGTATCAGATGCGGGTACGCCGGCAATTTCTGATCCTGGATTTTTATTAGTGCGTGAATGCATTAAACAGAACGTAGCTGTTGAAACTCTGCCCGGCGCCACTGCTTTTGTGCCGGCGCTAGTAAATAGCGGGCTTCCGTGCGATACATTTGTTTTTTATGGTTTTTTGCCGCATAAAAAAGGTCGGCACACAAAACTGCTTTCTCTAAAAGATGAGTGGCGCACCATGATTTTTTACGAGTCTCCATTTAGATTGGTAAAATTATTAGAAGAATTTAAAGAATATTTAAGTGGCGAAAGGCAGGTTTCTGTATCCCGCGAATTATCGAAAATGTTTGAAGAAACAGCTCGTGGAACGGTTGATGAACTCATTGCACATTTTAGCGCCAAAACTGTAAAAGGCGAAATAGTGGTAATACTCGCAGGAAAGGAGTAGTAATTTTGGTTTTAACTACTATTTGAAAATTCGTAAATTAACGACACACTTTATAAAGCCCTTGGCACTTTGGCCGTAAAGCATATCTTTATGCCTGTAAAATAAGGGACTCATGGAATACAATTTTAATGAAATAGAAAAACGTTGGCAGGAATATTGGGCGGCTAATAAAACGTTCGCTGCAAATGACAAATCCGATAAACCAAAATATTATGTGTTGGATATGTTCCCTTATCCTTCCGGTGCCGGCTTGCACGTTGGCCACCCACTCGGTTATATTGCTTCCGATATTATTGCGCGTTACAAAAGGCACAAAGGATATAATGTTCTGCATCCTATGGGTTATGATAGCTTTGGCTTACCTGCCGAACAATATGCAATACAAACAGGACAACATCCAAAAATAACCACCGAAAATAACATCGCGGTATACCGCAGACAGTTAGATAGAATTGGATTTTCCTTCGACTGGGAGAGAGAAGTGCAAACCTCGGATCCTGAATATTACAAATGGACACAGTGGATATTTATTCAAATATTCAATTCTTGGTATAACAACTCAACTGATAAAGCGGAGAATATTTCTACCCTAATTACCGAATTTAAATTAAATGGAAATAAGACTATAAACGCAACATGCGACGAATCTGTACGGCATTTTTCATCTATTGAATGGGCCGGTTTTTCTGATAAGGAGCAATCGGATATTTTGATGACGTATCGAATCGCTTATTTAGGGGAAGCTTATGTAAATTGGTGTCCTGCGCTAGGAACGGTTTTAGCGAATGATGAAATTAAAGATGGCGTGAGTGAACGTGGTGGCCATCCGGTAGAGCGCAAACTGATGAAGCAATGGAGCATGCGAATCTCTGCGTATGCACAACGCTTATTGGATGGTTTGGAACATTTAGATTGGACAGATAGTTTAAAAGAAACACAACGTAATTGGATTGGAAAAAGTGAAGGGACGAGTTTAAAATTTAAGATATCAGATATTAGAAATGAGAGGGGAAGTATCGCAAAACTCAAAACTCAGGCCTCAATCCAGAAAATAGAAGTATTTACAACGCGCCCAGATACTATTTTTGGAGTAACATTTGTAACGTTAGCACCTGAACATGAATTGGTAAAAACACTTACTACCGAAACGCAAAGGCAAGAAGTAGACCGTTATATTGAAATTGCCAAGAACCGAAGCGAACGGGAACGCCAAGCGGAAATTAATAAAATTACCGGCGTATTTACTGGTTCATACGTAGAGCATCCGTTTACGGGAAATCAAATACCTGTTTGGATTGGCGATTATGTATTGGCAGGTTATGGAACAGGTGCAGTAATGGCTGTTCCTGCTCACGACTCAAGAGATTACGCTTTTGCGAAACATTTTAACCTACCGATTATACAAGTGGTACAGCCGCTTTCTCCTTTGGACAGAGCCGAGGGTGAGGTTTACGATGCTAAAGATGGAAAATTAATTAACTCTGATTTTTTAAATGGCTTAGATGTTAAAGAAGCCGTTAAAAAAGCGATCGCTGAAATTGAAAAACAAGATTTAGGAAAGGGAAAGGTAAATTTTCGTTTGCGTGATGCCGTGTTTGGCCGACAGCGCTATTGGGGCGAACCAATACCTATCTATTACAAGAATGATATTCCATATGCATTGGAAGAAAGTGAGTTGCCGTTAATTTTACCGGAAGTGGGCAAATATCTACCGACCGATGACGGAGAACCACCTTTGGCTAGGGCTGCGGCCTCATGGAAAAAAGACGGTAAATATGATTACGAACATTCAACCATGCCGGGTTGGGCAGGTAGCAGTTGGTACTTTTTACGTTACATGGACTCTAAAAACAGCAACCAATTTGTAGGTAAAAACTTAGCAGAATATTGGAAACAGGTTGACCTGTACATTGGCGGAAGCGAACATGCAACAGGACATTTACTGTATGTGCGTTTCTGGACAAAATTTTTAAAAGATCGTGGCCACATTGATATTGATGAACCGGCTAAGAAGCTGATTAATCAAGGGATGATACAAGGGCGATCATTAAAGCCATGTATAATTTCAAACAATATATTTGACGATAATAAATTATATTATTCGTTAGACTTTGTTAGGAAAAAATGTAACGAATTACCGGGCTTTAAATATGATTTTGGGAATAATGTTCCGGTTGAATATACCGATGAAAGAGAAAGATTGTATAAGAGCAAATTAATCGAATTACAAAATAAAGAAAATTTCTATGCCGACATTTTTCCTTTGGATTTGATTGCTTGGCAAATGGATGATAAAGGCGAAGAATATGTTTTATTAGACGCCGAGATCGAAAAAATGTCTAAATCTAAAAGAAACGTCGTTACTCCCGATGACATTGCTGAAAAATACGGCGCAGATACACTCCGCTTATACGAAATGTTTTTAGGTCCTTTAGAGCAAAGCAAGCCTTGGAATACCAATGGCATTACAGGCGTTCACGGTTTCCTGAAAAAATTGTGGAAGCTATCGCAACAAACAATTGAAGCAGATAAGTTGAATGCAAAGGCTCCTTCTCCTTCGGAACATGAGGCTCCAACCAAAGCCGAATTAAAAACACTTCACAAAACCATTAAAAAAATAACGGAAGATATTGAACGTTTTTCTTTTAATACGTCTATTAGTAATTTTATGATCTGTGTAAATGAATTAACCGACTTAAAATGCACTAAAAAGGCAGTACTCGAACCGTTATTAATTTGTTTGTCTCCGTATGCGCCGCATATCACCGAAGAATTATGGAAACAGTTAGGTCATACAGAAGGAATTTCTACCGCGCCTTTCCCCGAATACAATGAAGCTTATTTAATTGACGATACCATTAATTACCCTGTTTCCGTAAACGGCAAATTAAAATTTACATTAGAACTTGCTGCCACACTAACTGTTCAGGAAGTTGAAGTTGAAGTGATGAAAAATGAGCAAACGCAAAAATTATTAGAAGGGAAACAACCAAAAAAAGTGATTGTCGTTCATAAAAAAATTGTAAATATGGTTGTATAATTGTAAAAACGAGAATGACCTTAGGTTTTTCCAATCGAACTTTTAGTAATCAAAATAACCAGTATCTTCAGCAAAATTAGAATCTCCCACGATTAAATGATTTTTAGAACGGCCATTGATTTAGGCACGCACCCCGAAATGCCTTTTTATCAGAAAAGGGAAATTAGAATGGTAAATTTATTTGCCATTATTACGCTTTGCGGCCTTATAATTGGTGCAACCTCGCTGTTATTTATCGGTTCGGCGTATCCGGTATTAACGGAATTTTTTGCGGCTTCTATTGCGCTTTTGGTTATCGTATTAAACGCGTTCAAGCGGTATTCTGTTGCAACGTTTTTATTTGTAATATCTATTAATATACTTATCTTTTTAATTAGCCAACAGTATGATGAGTCGGTTGCCTGTTACTTATATTATTTTCCAGTAATTTTCTGTGTCGCGCTGCTTCACAATCCCGATAAATCAAACCTTCGAACTGCAGTATTTTTAATAATCGTTTTATGTAGTTTTCTTTTCTCGAAACTGTTAAACCTACCATTTTTAAAAAATAAAAGTGTTACGGCGTCAGATAACTCAATTCTAATGATTTACAACGTTTACCTAACGGTTTTCCTTACAATATTTCTTGTATATCTTGTGGTTAAATTAATTAACCGACAAAATAACGAATTACTCTTAAGCTTAAATAACGAGAAGAACGCGCAACTGCTGATTCGGAATTCACTAAAGGAAAAAGAGGTTTTGTTGGCTGAAATACAGCACCGCGTTAAAAATAACCTTGCGGTTATATCAGGCTTACTAAATCTTCAAACAGAAAAAGCACCTTGCGATGTATCCAAACAATTGATGATAGAATCGCGCAATCGGGTTATGAGCATCGCCATGGTACACGACCGTTTGTATAAAAACAATGACCTATCCAAAATTAATTTTAAATTATATTTATCGCAGCTCACAAACGAAGTAGTAAAAAGTTTTTACGGACACTCAAAACCCGTAAAAATTTTTGAAGAGCTTGACATGGTTGAACTTGAAATTACCAGAGCCGTACCAATAGGACTAATCATAAATGAGGTTATCACAAATTCTCTCAAGCATGCATTCACGGATCCTCTAAAAGATCCAATTATTAGAATTCGCATGAACACCATCCATGACAGAATACAAATTTTTATGTCTGATAATGGCATTGGCTTTAATCATATTCAAAACCGAAAGGATACTTCTTTAGGACTTACCCTAATCGAATCTCTTGCCGATCAAGTTGATGCAAAAGTTGTATTTAGAAACGAAGGCGGAGCTACTTTAAGTCTAGTATTCTCAATTTAACCCGTCTTAAAATAAATCAATTTGTTGGGTTTCACTTAAAGCATCTTTATATACTTTTAAAACCCTAAGTCTCGCTGCCGGGTGATCTACAATGGGCAAGGGGTAATTTATGGTTCCAAATTCAGAAATCCATCTCTTTATGTATTTTAATTCGGGATCAAATTTTTTTGTTTGCTCAGCAGGGTTAAATACTCTAAAGTACGGTGCTGCATCACACCCACTTCCAGCGGCCCATTGCCAGCCACCATTGTTCGCGCTTAAATCATAGTCTAATAATTTTTCTGCAAAGTAAGCTTCACCCCATCGCCAGTCAATTAAAAGATCTTTCACTAAAAAACTTGCAACAATCATTCGTACTCTGTTATGCATAAAGCCCGTCGTGTTTAATTCGCGCATCCCCGCATCAACAATCGGATATCCTGTTTTACCATCGCACCAGGCTTTAAACTCGGTTTCATTATTACGCCAGAGTATTTTGTCGTATTGTGGTTTAAACGAACCGTGTGCAACATGCGGAAAATGATGTAATATCATCATATAAAAGTCCCGCCATATCAATTCATTTAACCAGGTTTCATTTAAGCGCATGGCTTTTTTAGTAAGTTGCCTTATACTTACGGTTCCGAAACGTAGATGAACGCTAATTTGCGTGGTACCTGCAATAGCAGGAAAATTGCGCTGTTCGGTATAACGTTCTATGGTATTACTGTCTGGAGTTTTATTAGGTATTTTTAAGTCTGTTTTTTTAAAACCAAGTTTTTTTAAAGATGGTGCGGTAAATCGTTCTGTTTTCAAAAACGTTTCAAAATATTTTTTTGTTGGAAAAGGTGTTATATAGAAATCATTTATTTTTGCTTTCCACTTTCTACTGTACGGTGTAAATACCGTGTACGGTTTCCCGTCATCTTTCGTCACTTCTTTTTTTTCAAAAATGCATTGGTCTTTAAAAGTTTTAAATTCGATTCCTTCTTTCTCTAGCATTTGTTTTATTTCTTTATCCCGTTCATTTGCATACGGCTCGTAATCATGGTTTGCGTACACACACTCAACGCTCCATTCTTTAATAATGTCCTGAAACGCTTTCCCCGGCGTGGTATAAAAAACTTTGATGGACGATCCGTACAATTTTAATTCTATATCTAAATTATAAACGGCGTCTAAAATAAATTCAACCCGCTTATCACTTTTATTTTCAAGAATATCTAATATGTTTTTATCAAAAATAAAAATTGGTAAAACACAACTGCTATTTTTAAGCGCGTGGTAAAGTCCGGCATTGTCATCCAAACGCAAATCTCTTCTGAACCAAAAAATGTCTACTTTCTGCATACGTTTAAAACAAGTTTAAATAATTAAAGTTTAATATTAAGTATTAAATTCACATATTTTTATCCATCGATAACTTCTCTCATCATGAATTTACACGAATTTCAATCACATATTTTACAAGGTATTCCATCAACATTACCCCATTTAAAACCATATGAAAGTGCAATTAATCATGCGCCTAAACGGAAAGATATTTTAAATACAGAAGAAAAACAATTGGCAGTACAAAATGCGCTTCGGTATTTTCATGCGGAACATCATGTCTTACTTGCTCAGGAATTTTTCGATGAACTAAAAACATTTGGGCGCATTTACATGTACCGTTTTCGCCCGGATTATAAAATTTTTGCACGCCCTATATTGGATTATCCCCATCAATCCATCCAAGCAGCGGCTATCATGCATATGCTCAGTAACAACTTGGATTATGCAATTGCACAACATCCACATGAGTTAATTACATACGGTGGCAATGGATCTGTTTTTCAAAATTGGGCGCAGTACTTGTTAACTATGCAATATCTTGCTACCATGTCCGATGAGCAAACCCTCGTTTTGTATAGTGGACATCCGATGGGTTTATTTCCTTCACACAAAGATGCGCCACGTATGGTTGTTACAAACGGAATGATGATTCCGAATTACAGCAAGCCTGATGATTGGGAAAAATTTAATGCGCTCGGTGTAACGCAATATGGGCAAATGACAGCGGGTTCTTTTATGTATATAGGGCCGCAAGGCATCGTACACGGAACAACAATTACTGTAATGAATGCTGCACGTAAAGTCTCAGGTTCTACTCCCTCTTCTTCAGTGAGGGTTGGGGAGGGGCTTTTATTTGTAACCTGCGGTTTAGGCGGTATGAGCGGCGCCCAACCAAAAGCGGCTAAAATTGCAGGCTTGGTTTCTGTAACCGCCGAGTTAAACCCTAAAGCGGTAAAAACTCGTCACGCACAAGGTTGGGTAGATGAGGTGTTTGATGATTTAGATGATTTAATACCGCGCATTAAAAAAGCGAAATTGGATAAAGAAGCCCTATCACTAGCTTATCGAGGTAATGTTGTTGATTTGTGGGAACGGCTTGTAAAAGAAAATATAATGGTGGATATTGGAACAGACCAATCCTCGTTGCATAATCCATGGGCAGGCGGTTATTACCCAACTGGTTTTTCGTTGGAAGAAAGTAATAAAATGATGGCGGAAAATCCTCAACAATTTAAAGAGGAAGTTCAGAGAACGTTAGTGCGTCACGCCAATGCTGTTAATACACTTCATGCTAAAGGAATGTATTTTTTCGATTATGGAAATGCTTTTCTATTAGAAGTCGGTAGAGCAGGCGCCGATATATATAAAAATGAAAAGCCGCTAAAAGGAGGGCACGTGGGCGCTACATTCAAGTACAATTCGTACGTGCAGGATATTTTGGGGCCTATGTGTTTTGATTATGGTTTCGGCCCGTTCAGGTGGGTATGTACAAGCGCAAGTGAAAATGATCTTCGTAAAACAGACGAAATTGCTTTGGAAGTTTTGGAAGAAATATACAAAACCGCGCCCAAAGAAATTAAACAACAATTGAGTGATAATATTATTTGGATCCGCGATGCGATGAAGAATAATTTGGTGGTTGGCTCCCAGGCAAGGATTTTATACGCCGATAGCGAAGGCCGGATTAAAATTGCCGAAGCTATAAATAAAGCAATCGCAGCTAAAGAAATTACCGCTCCCGTTGTGCTGGGAAGAGACCACCATGACGTGAGCGGCACCGATTCGCCTTACAGGGAAACATCCAATATTTACGATGGCTCAAAATATACCGCGGATATGGCTGTACAAAATTTTGTTGGCGACAGCTTTCGCGGCGCAACATGGGTAAGCCTACACAATGGCGGTGGCGTCGGCTGGGGAGAAGTAATTAATGGGGGCTTCGGTTTAGTTTTGGATGGAAGTGCGGCTGCAGACCGAAAATTAAAATCAATGCTTTTTTGGGATGTAAATAATGGGATAGCGCGGAGAAGCTGGGCCCGCAATAAAGAAGCTAATTTTGCCATTAAGCGTGAGATGGACCGTACCCCAAATTTAAAAGTAACCTTACCCAATGTAGTAGATGATGCTGTTTTGAAGGGATTGATCTAATATTTTCTAATTTCTGAGAAATAAAAATAACTAAAAACGTTCGGTTCAATTTTTAGACAGTAAATTTTAAATTAAAATGTTAATGAAAAGGTTATTGGTTCTGCTTTCCATCATGTTAAACCAACATACTTGCTTAGCGCAATTAAAAGACGTTAAAATAATTATTCCTAAAGAAATAGGATACAGCTATTTTGATTTCGTTCAGTTTTTTCCCGAAGAAAAATATTTTGCTGTTTGCTCCAATGCCTTGTCTGTTTACAATACGGAAACCGCCGAAATAGTGGATGAACTCGACCTTGGTTACGGTGCTAAAAACTTATCGGTTAACGCTTTTGGCACTTGCGTCTTGGTTACTGTGAACAACGAGCTGCAGGTTTTTTCATTTGCCGATCAAAAACTAAATCTTATTTCCAAAACTCTTACGGCTGATCTTATTAAAGGTATATCCAACAGCGAATATTATGGCTCTTTACCAATAACCGCGGCTTTTTTTACCGGAAAAAACGACGAGGTATATATTGCCATTGGTTCGTTTACTATGGTTTATGACTTGCAAAAAAAGGCCGTTATTAGTTCTTTCGCTTTTCCGGTTACCGACTATATAATGAGTACGGGTTTGTATAAAAAAAATAGTGAAGTACTAATCGCAAAAACATCAGGCACACTAAATGCCATTTACAAGCAATCTTTAAACGATTTGTCGTCCGTTAAAGAAATCATAGGTAACACCGGAACCGTTATAAAAACACGCGTGCGTGATTCTCTACTCATCTGTTATACAGGAACAAACTATTTTGTAACGGATCTTGAAAAAGAAAAAATAATACATGAAGTACGGATGATGAAATACGATTACAGCTTTTACGACAAAAAAACTTATCAGGAAGTAAATAAACGCCCCGCAATTTCGACACCGGATACAGTTAATTTTTCGAGTGACGAATTTATTTACGACATCGATTTTTTATCCGGCACAAATTTCATTGTGTATTCTACAACTAAAGGGTTAAAGTTTATTGATCTTAAAACAAAAAAGCGAGTTAACAATTCAAAGGATGTGATAATGAATTTGCGAATTTCACCGAGCGGAAATCGAATGGTGTCAAATTATTACTCACCTTATAAAGCCTTGCGTGTGCATGAACCCAAAACCATGCAATTAATTTCGGAACGCGTTACATTGGGCAGTGCCATTAATTCAGCCGACATCAGTCCCGATAAAAAATGGATGTTTACAAATAGCGGTAGTTCGGGGTTTATTTGGAGCCTCAGTAATTTCTCTAAGTATGCCGAAATAAAAGATATCTCGGGTTCCGACTCTTCATTTATTTACGGCCTTGTTTTTTTAAATGATTCAGAAATGGTTGTAAACTCTGGGCGTTCTTTTCAAGAATTAAATCTTTCCATCTATAATATTCACAAAAAGAAATACATTAAAACAATTCAGAAAAATGTTTACGCTTTTATTTCAGGCTTTATAGGCGACGAGTATTATTATTCGGATTATAAAACGCTTCATATCATTAATTTAAAAACCCTCGCGGAAGAAAAATATGAAGGTATGTTTTCTCTTGCTGCTGGAAATACGGAGAAAGGAATTAATTTTACAAAAGAGCTGGTTTTTATTCCTGATGCTGGAAAATACCGTATTGTTAATCGAAAGACAAAAAAAATCGTTTACGAGAGTAGTTCCTGGACAGTTACTGCCCGTGTTTTAATTAGCCCCGATAATCAATTTGTTTTTACGGCAGGACAAATTAAAAAAAAACAAATTTTAAACGGTGTTGAGATTGAAATGGATGTGAATGCGATTGTAAAAATAGATTTGAATAAAAAAGTAATAGTTGCCGATTACGCCCTTACTTATTTTCCTTACGATTTTAAATTAAAACAAAACGCCCAAATAATTGGAATATGGTATTTAAAACAAAATTATGCCGGCACATCAAATAAAGAAGTTTTATACACAGAGTATGAATGTGAAAGCGGCAGGGAGTTAAACTCCAAAACAATTGCATCCACTGAGGAAATTATATCCTTTGGGGTTGCAAGCGAAACAGGAAAATATTTTGCATTAAATGGCGCGTATGGTGGCAATTTTAAAGTTTTTGATGATAGAGGTACTGAATTGATTGATTTAAGCGATTTAAAAATTTCAATGCCAAAATGTTTTTTTATTGAAAGCCTCGATCGACTTATTATAACGAGCGGTTTCAATTCGCTTGCGACTTTTATTGATTTAAAAAACAAAACTATTACGGGCCAGTTGGCCAATGCAAATAGCGACAATTATTTTTTAGTGACTTCCGATTTACATTATTTGGGCTCTAAAGAATTTGTAAAAAATATGCGTTTTAAATACCAATCGGAAATGTTTAGTTTTGAACAGTTCGACGCGTACTTAAATCAGCCGCACAAAGTGTTGCGTACATTCGGATGTTCGGATAGTGCGTTGATTAAAGCCTATGAAAGCGCATACCTTAGGCGAATGAAAGTTTTAGGCTTGCAACCTAACGGAAAAATAAATTTTTCTTCATTGCCTTCTGTCCAAAAAGTACAAATGCTTACAGATAAAAATGGTTTCGTAAATTTTTCGGTTAGCGCGAACAAGGGGAAAAGTAAATTATCAAAAATTGTAGTGTATAATAATGGGACTTTAATATTATCCGAAGATATTCCTGAAGCGCAAAATTCGAGATACGAGAAAAATTTTACGTTCGAAACATCGTCTGGTATTAACCGGTTTGAATTTGGCGTAAAAGATGAAGCAGGTTTAAAAAGTCCCCGCGTAACAAGATTATTCAATAACATTAGCAACGTTAAACCAAATTTGTATTTAGTAGTTTTAGGTAGCGAAAAATTTAAGGATAACGATTTTGATCTCGCCTATGCCGTTAAAGATGCGAACGACTTGGCAAATACAATGGTGAATTCAAAATCATTTAATAAAGTAAAAATTAAAAAATTATTTAATCAATCATTTAATACCGACTCCGTTAAAAGTTTGAAACAGTTTTTTTCTACGGCTGGCATTAATGATGTGGTAATGGTGTTTTTTGCCGGGCACGGCTATCTTGATAAAGACCTGAGTTATTATTTTCCAACGTATTACACCGATTTTACAGATCCAAAAATAAATTCGGTTAGTTACAACAGTTTTGAAAAATTGTTTAAGGAAATGAAGCCAATACGGAAATTGATGTTTATAGACGCGTGCTTTAGTGGGGAGGTTGACGAAGATGCCACATTGGACGAAAACATAAAAAGCACAAAAAAAGATAGTTCGCGCAGTGTAAAAGTTGCAGGAAGTATGTTAACGCAAAATACAGCAATGGAAATGTCTAAAGCGATTTTTTCTGATCTTCGTCAAAATTCGGGCGTCACCGTTATTTCGTCTGCAGGAGGAACCGAAGAAGCTTTTGAAGGTGAAAAATGGAACAATGGCTTGTTTACGCATTGCTTGATGGACGGAATGAAAAACTTTACTGCTGATCTTAATTCTGATAAAAAAATTACGTTAAGCGAACTGCAAAAATTTGTTGCTGAAGAAGTAAATCGATTATCCGATGGAAAACAAACGCCAACTTACCGTGTAGAAAATGCTGTATTGGATTACGAACTATGGTAATTAATTAACGTTCGTTACTATTTCTTAGGCGCAGCATCTTGTTTTGCTTTTTTGTTTGCATCTTGTTTTGCTTTTTTGTCAGCTTTTTTCTTTGCTTCTTCATCCGCTTCCTTATTGTCCGCAGCTTTTTTCTCTACTAATTTATCAGATTCTCTTTTATTTTCTTTCTTTTCTTCAACCTTGCGTTCTGCCTTCCTTAAATCTTCAGCTTTGCCATCAGTTTTATCTTGTGATTTACTCAAATCTTTTGCTTTATCATCAGCCTTATCTTGTGCTTTTAAAACATCTTTTTGCTTGTTTTCCGCTTTTTGTTCAGCTTTTTTTAAGCCCTCCTCGCGTTTTTCCGATTTACGTTGTTCTTTTTCAAGCGTTTTTTGATTAGAAGTAGTTTTTTTTAATGAATCTGCATTTTGAGCTATTGCCGAATTATAATTTAGAGAAATATAAAAAACAGCTATTAAAATATAAAAAGTTTTTTTCATAAAGGGTTTAATTAGTTTAAATAAATTTTTCGGTTCGCCCGGTTACGCAAATTTCGTAAACTAATGCGGCGTATACTAACTACTTAACAAGCTTTAGCTTAATTTTTCAATTCAACATTAACAGAATTTATATTTTTTTAAATCAATCCCGTACTGGAGGCCAAGTATTCTCATTTACTGCTAGTAAACCTGCATAAGAAACTTCGCAATGCGCGTGCGCTTACAATATAAAAAAGAAAAAGCATTTAAACACCAAACTATGTGGGTACACGATTTGTATTGCAACGAAAAGTGTGTGTATTTATTTAATTCCTACATTCGCATCACAACACTTATTTCATGAAAAAAATCAGTTCGTTTTTATCACTTGTGATGTTAGTTTCCTGTAACACGGCTTTAGATACCGTAGAGTTAAAGCACGATCAAAACACGCAATTTGATGCATACAAAGAGCAGTTTGTAAGTAACCTCTGGGTCCTTTACCCCGGTTGGGCCAGCAGCCAAGGATTTCATAAATATGACAGTGTGTTAACCATTCCTAACGCGTTACAACGCAATAAAGAGTTGTTGTTTTGCACAGTCAATCTTGATTCACTAAAAAGATTTCGGCTCAATTTATTATCTGATAACAACCAAACAGATTATAAAATGATAGAAGCTCAGTTGCAGTCAACACAATGGTACAACGCGCATTTTAAATCATACGAATGGAATCCCTCCGAATACAATGTATGTGGAAGTTTTGCGGAAATATTAAATAATAATTACGATACGTTGCCTATTCGTTTGCATCATTTTTATTTAAAAATGCAAAATATTAAAGCGTACTATGGAGCTGCAAAACAAAACATCAAAAACCCAACGATAGCACATACTCAACTAGCAATAGATCAAAATTTAGGGGGGATTTCGGTTTTCGAAGAAGAGTTATTAAGTGCTTTAAATAAAGATAAACCCAGTAAAGAAATACGCAATGCGTTTATTGTGAGTGCGAAAAAGGCGGTTGCCACGATAAAAGATTATGTATCGTTTTTAAAAAATTTAAAAAATGAAACGCCTCGTAGTTTCCGTATTGGCAAAGATTTATACACAAAAAAGTTTGAGCATGACATTCAATCGGGCTACAATGCTTCTGAAATATTTCAGAAAGCTGTAACTCATAAAAAAGATCTGCATCAGCAAATGTATATTCTTGCAAATAAATTGTGGGCAAAATATTTCGGTAAAGGCTCTGCTGGTCTTGCTTCTTCTAAAGGGCCAACGTCAAAGCCCGCCGATTCGCTTGCTGTTATAAAAATGGTGATCGATTGTGTTTCTTTAAAACATATATCAGCCGATTCTTTTCAAACAGAAATTGAGCAACAAATTCCGAGGTTGGTAAATTTTATCAAACAAAAAAATTTAATTTATATTGATCCTGCTAAGCCGTTGGTTGTTCGAAAAGAGCCTGCTTACATGGCTGGTGTTGCCGGAGCTTCAATTTCATCGCCCGGTCCGTATGATAAAAATGGCAACACCTATTATAATGTTGGCAGTTTTTCGGGTTGGGATAAAAACCGTGTTGAAAGTTATTTGCGCGAATACAATTACTATATTTTACAAATATTAAATATACACGAGGCTATACCGGGGCATTACACACAGTTGGTATATTCAAACCAATCGCCAAGTATTATAAAGTCAATTTTTGGCAATGGCGCTATGGTAGAAGGTTGGGCAGTTTACACCGAGCGCATGATGTTAGAAAATGGGTATGGCGATAATGCCGATGAAATGTGGCTGATGTATTACAAATGGAATTTGCGAAGTACGTGCAATACTATTTTAGATTACAATGTGCATGTAAATAATTTGAGTAAAAACGACGCCATAAAATTTTTAGTTAACGAAGCTTTCCAGCAGCAAGCAGAAGCAGAAGGAAAGTGGAAACGCGTTACGCTAACGCAGGTTCAGCTTTGTTCGTATTTTACAGGCTTTAAAGAGATATACGATTTTCGCGAGGAATTAAAGAAAAAACAAGGCGATAAATTTAACCTTAAACAGTTTCACGAAAAAATTTTAAGCTACGGAAGCGCGCCGGTAAAATATATTAAAGAGTTGATGGTTGCTTCAGAAACTAAACCCTAACCACTGAGTACTAAATCCTAATCACTAAGTCCTAAAAAACCTAACCACTAATCACCAACCACTATCCACTGATGTTCACCATAGACACCCACACACACATTATTCCTAAACACCTTCCTGATTTTACTAAAAAGTTTGGTTACGGAAATTTTATTCAACTCGATCATCATCAATCAGGCAAAGCATGGATGTTGCAGGGAGATAAAAGATTCCGGGAGATCTCGGAAAATTGTTGGGATGCCGAAGTCCGTATAAAAGAAATGGAGGAGCATCAAGCGGATATGCAGGTAATTTGTACCATTCCTGTAATGTTTAATTACGATGCTAAACCCAATGATTGTTTGGAAATTTCTCAGTTTTTGAACGACGACATTGCGCAAACCGTTAGTAAACATACTGATAAGTTTATTGGTTTGGCTACCGTTCCGATGCAGGATACAAACCTTGCAATTAATGAATTGGAACGCTGTATGGAATTGGGATTTAAGGGGGTTCAAATAGGAAGCAACATCAATAACACTAATCTAGGAGAGCCTGAATTTTATAAATTTTGGGAAACGTGCGAAAAATTAAACGCCGCTATTTTAGTTCATCCATGGCAAATGATGGGACAAGAACACATGACAAAATATTGGCTGCCTTGGCTAGTTGGCATGCCTGCCGAAATAAGCCGCGCCATTTGCAGCATGATTTTTGGCGGTATTTTTGAAAAATATCCAAACTTAAAAGTATGCTTTGCGCATGGTGGTGGTTCGTTTTTGCCAACGATAAGTCGCATTGAACATGGCTGGGATTGCCGCCCTGATTTAGTTGCAGTTGATAATGAATTTAATCCTAAAAAATACCTCGGTAAATTTTGGGTCGATTCGCATGTGTGCGACCATAAAATGTTGCAATATATTATTGATATGGTGGGCGTAGATAAAGTAGTGCAGGGTTCGGATTATCCTTTTCCGTTAGGTGAGGCAGTTCCCGGAACGTTAGTTCGTGAAGCACCACTCTCCGACAGCCAAAAAACTATCATTATGGGAACCGCCGCTAAAACATGGCTATCAATTTAATTTAAACCAATCTTTAATTTTACGTCTTTAACCTTTCCATTCTAAATGCACTTTAACGATCATCAACTAAAAACTCTTACTTCTGTCGAAGGAAAAACACTTGCTAAAGTTTTAATTTATTTTTGGGTTAACAGACTAAACCCCGACGCGCAGATTGATCTAATTGATAACGTTGAGCTCGTATTTACCGATGAATCAACTCTTGTAGTAACCTGTAATGATGAAAGCACGGGCATAAATGTACTTAGTGATTTTAATTATAGCGAAGAAAAACAAGCATTAAAAACCGAATTCGGCGATAAAATTAAAATCATTCAAATTAATGCTTCAGCAACAACCATGTGGACAGACGTTATTGGTAAAACCATACACGCTTTTGAACTTACTAAGGAAGATACCCAGTTTTTAAACGATGCATTAATTATTGATTTTGAAACAGAAAAACGATGTATCGGAATTTCTGCGGCTGATGGGTTAATCATCGATTATTGGGAAGATTAATTTTTATCACGCAATAATTCGTTGTTATCTTATTATTTCGATGCTTTGTCCAAAATTTTTGACTCGCACGCCATTCGTTTCAATTACGAACCGTTTTAAGGTTATTTAGAATCAATATAAATTACCGCACACGTTAAGAAATTCTAAAATATACTACCAGTTTATATAACATTCTGTTATTTTTGTGCGGAAATTTTTGTCATTAAAGTGTCATTAAAAAGCCATAAAACATCCAAAATCAGATATAATTTTATGCATAACCATATGTCTCATTTCTCTTTAAAATCCTTATTTGGCGCAGTTTTTCTGTTTTTTGCTTTTTCCTTCGGGTTAAAAGCACAAGATGGGGCCAAATTATTTAAGCAAAACTGCGCGGTTTGCCACGCTTCGCATACCGATCAAAAGTTAACCGGGCCGGGCCTTGCCGGAATCTTCGATCGTGCCCCAAAAGGCCCGTGGTTACACAACTGGATTCTGAACAATGAAAAGTTAAGAAAATCAGGGGATACTTACGCCAACAAAATTTATGCTGACAACGCCAAAGCGTCGATGACTGTGTTTGAAGGTCAGTTAAGCGATGCTGATGTGGACGCTATATTGGCTTTTCTTCAGGCGCCTGCCGTAAACGTTACCGCTACTGCGGATGGTGGCGCTACAGCTACCGGCAGCGGCGATCAAGCCAAAGACGAAAAAGGGATTGATCCTCTATATTTATTACTCGGCGCTATTGTTTTACTTGCCATTGTTATTGGTGCGTTACGTAGCGTTCGTCAATCGTTTCAAAATACATATAACCGCAATGAAGGCAAAGCTGAAAATCCGGATATCACATTCGGGCAAGAAATAAAACTTTGGATGCGCGGTCATCGCCGTTTAGTTGGTGTTATTTGTTTAGTAATTGGGTTTATTGGTATGAAATCGTGTTGGAACGCGTGTTTTGATATTGGGGTTTACTACAATTGGGAAACACAAAAAGGTTATAAGCCATCGCAACCTATTGATTTCTCTCACAAAATACACGCCGGCGATAACGAAATTGCTTGTCAGTATTGTCACAACACAGTCGAAAAATCGCGCCACGCAGGTATTCCATCGGTAAATATTTGTATGAACTGTCATAAAGGAATTAATAAAACCAGCACGAAAGGCTCAGAAGAACAAATTGCTAAAATTTATACGGCAGCCGGATTCAATACAAAAAGCGGAAATTATGATCTTCCGCAAAATCCTTTAAAATGGATTAAAGTTCATAATTTACCCGATCACGTTTATTTCAATCACTCACAACACGTTGTTGTAGGGAAACAAGATTGCGCTACGTGCCACGGCGACGTTAAAAAAATGACCATTGCTGAACAAAAAAGCCCGTTAACAATGAAATGGTGTATCGAATGTCATCGTAAAACTGAAGTTGCGATGGCCGGAAATCCTTACTATGACAGGTTACACAAAGCTTTAAAAGAAAAATATAAAGGACAATACGACGTTAAGTTTACGGTTGATAAAATTGGTGGGCTTGAATGTGCAAAATGTCACTATTAATTAAAAACCGGTAATTACTAATATCACAAATGACTATGTCAAAAAAATACTGGAAAGGATTGCCTGAATTAACAGAAAGTCCTGAATTTACACAAAACAAGAAAAATGAATTTGCGGAACCTTTACCAATTGGCGATTTTCTTGCCGGTAAAGCGGATGAGGATGGCGGCAAAGGCACAAGTCGTCGCGATTTCCTTAAAGTAATGGGATTCTCCACTGCTGCAGTAGCATTGGCGGCTTGCGAAACACCCGTAAATAAAGCAATTCCTTATGTTGTAAAACCTGAAGAAATTACTCCGGGCGTTGCTAATTGGTACGCGTCTACTTTTTACGACGGACATGATTATGCCTCTGTATTGGTTAAAACCCGCGAAGGCCGACCAATTTTAGTTAAAGGAAACGACCTTTCAAAGCTTACCAATGGTGCGTCAAGTGCCCGTACTCAGGCTTCTGTTTTAAGTTTATATGATGGTTCCCGTTTAAACGGCCCTTTATTAAAGAAAAATCTTACTACTTGGAAAAATGCCGATGACACGGTAGCCAAAGGTATTGCAAGTGGAAACACGGTTTTGTTAAGCTCAACGATTATCAGTCCTTCAACTCAATCGGTTATAACGGAATTTCTTTCAAAACACCCTGGTTCAAAACACATTGTTTATGATGCAATTTCATACGCGGCATTAATAAAAGCTAATAAAAATGTTTTCGGAAAGGCAGTTGTTTCATCTTATGATTTTTCTAAAGCCAAAACAATTATATCAGTAGCCTGCGATTTTTTAGGAACGTGGCTTAATCCAATTGAATTTGCAGGACAGTACGGTAGAGGCAGAAAAGTTAACCGTGACAAGACTACAATGAGTCGGCATTTTCAGTTTGAAGCCAATTTGACTTTAACTGGTTCAAATGCCGATTACAGGTACATGGTAAAGCCATCTGAGTACGGTAAAGTTTTAACCGCCATATACAACGAAGTTGCTTCGTCTACAGGGAATTCATCAGTATCGGTTGATAGTAAATTATCGATCAACGAAACAACAGTTGGTCTTAAAAAAGCCGTTAAAGAATTATTACAAAATAAAGGTCATTCGTTAGTAGTTTGCGGATCTAATGACGAAAACTGTCAAAACATTGTTGCAGGCATTAATAAAATGTTAGGTAATTATGGTACCACAGTAGATAACGACAACTACTTTAAATTAAAACAAGCCAACGATACAGATTTTATTGATTTGGTTGCTGATATGAGCGCGGGGAAGGTTAACACCCTAATTACATACAATTGTAACCCGATTTATACGGCTCCTTCCGCTTTAAAATTTGCTGCCGCGTACGCTAAGGTTGGTTTAAAAGTATCGTTTGCTCAGGCATTAGATGAAACGGCGAGCTTAGCTGATGTTGTTTGTCCTGATCATAATTACCTCGAATCGTGGGGCGACGCTGAACCGAAACGCGGACATTATTCTCTGCAACAACCAACAATACATCCCATATTTTCTTATCCGCGCCACGAAGGTACACGTCAAGTGCAGGATTCGTTGTTAAAATGGTCGGGGGTTAAATCCGATTATCTAACCTATTTACAGGGATTTTGGAACAATCATATTTTTCCTCAACAAGGTAAATTTCTTGATTTTGCTAGTTTTTGGGCACATACTTTACACGATGGTGTCTTAAAGGTTTCTGTTTACAAAGATATGCCTGCAATACCAATGGCAATCGATTCTACAGGAAAACCGGTAATGGCAGGTGTTGCTTCGGTTATGGCTGAAACGTCTGCAAATGACACGATTGCTCACACCGACTTACATTCGACAATGGCTTCTGCGAAAACTGCACCCATTGCTGAAACAACATTCCCTACCGTTGATTACACAAAATCAGCTACAATGGCCACGTTTTCAAAAGGAAGTGACTTTGAGTTGGTTATTTACGAAAAAATTAGTTTGGGTAACGGTAATCAAAGTAATAATCCTTGGTTACAGGAGTTGCCCGACCCTGTTTCTAAAGTTACATGGGATAATTATATTACAATGTCGCCGGCCGATGTGGAAAAAGGCGAGTTGAGTCAGATGTTACGTCAGGATATCGATGGTTCAATTGTTGAACTTACTGTAGCCGGAACAACTATTAAAGTGCCTGTTTATCCTCAGCCAGGACAAACACCAGGAACAATCGGTCTTGCTTTAGGCTACGGTCGCACCGGTGAAACACTTAAAGTAGCATCAGAAGTTGGTGTTAATGCCTTTCCTTTTGTTTCATTGATCAATGAAACATTTCAAAACGTTGTTTATTCAGTAAGTTTTGGTAAATCGGTTGGTACGCATCGATTTGCAGCTACGCAAATACAACACACGATTATGGGCCGCGAAGAGCAGTTATTGCGTGAAGTTTCATTAAAAGAATACAAAGAAAAACCTAAAGAAATATGGAACCCAATTGCTGCTTTGCCAATGCACGGCGGCGGTAAAAAACCGGTGGCGGAAGCTGATCTTTGGGATGCACATCCGCGGATGAACCACAAATGGGCCATGACTATTGATATGACCTCTTGTATTGGCTGTGCTGCTTGTGTTGTAGCTTGCCAAGTAGAAAATAATATTGCCGTTGTTGGAAAAAAAGAAGTAGCAAAAACGCGTAGCATGGAGTGGTTGCGTATTGATCGTTACTACAGTTCTGATGTTACTAAGGAATCAGCTCATGCCGAAGGTTTACTTGCTACTAAAAAAATGTATATTGATATGGAAAACCCTTCACTAAATCCGAAGGTTACTTTTCAACCAATGTTATGCCAGCATTGTAACCACGCGCCTTGCGAAACTGTTTGTCCGGTATTGGCAACATCGCATAGCACCGAAGGTTTAAATATGATGACGTACAACCGTTGCATTGGTACACGTTATTGCGCTAACAACTGCCCGTTTAAAGTTCGTCGTTTCAATTGGTTTAACTATAACGGAAACACCGATTTTGCCGATATTAACCCCGCACAACAAGACTTAGGCCGTATGGTTTTAAATCCTGATGTAACTGTAAGAAGTCGCGGTGTAATGGAAAAATGTTCGATGTGTGTACAACGTTTACAAGCAGGTAAACTAGTGGCAAAAGCAAATAAAACGCCAATAATTGATGGTTCAATTACAACTGCTTGTCAGCAATCATGCCCAACAAACGCAATAATGTTTGGTGATGTGCATGATGAAAATTCGCAGATATCGAAATGGCGAGAGGATGATAAAAACTTCTTCCTTTTAGAGGAAATTGGCGTAAAACCAACCGTATCTTATCTGTTAAAAGTAAGAAACCAAGATGAAGCCATTCATTTACATGATGATTCTACACATACTGGTACCACACACGACCAGGAAGAAAAAGTACACACCGAGCACCATTCATAATACGAAAAAAATTAATTTATAAATTCTGAATTAAAATAATATGCACGCAGAATCACAGATAAGGGAACCTTTGATTATCGGTACAAAAACTTACCGGGATATTTCAAATGACATTATTGCGCCCATAGAAGGTAAAGCAAACCGGTTATGGTATGTGCTTTTCACCATCGCTTCATTGGCTTTTATGTGGGGTATCGGATGTTTATCCTACACAATTGGTATTGGTGTTGGTGCCTGGGGTTCCAACAACGGCGTAGATTGGGCGTGGGATATTACAAATTTCGTTTGGTGGATCGGTATCGGGCACGCGGGCACTTTAATTTCAGCAGTATTGTTATTGTTCCGCCAGAAATGGCGTATGGCTATTAACCGCTCGGCAGAAGCCATGACTATTTTCGCCGTATTGTGTGCTGCTATATTTGTAACACTTCATACCGGTCGTCCGTGGTTAGATTATATGTTATTCCCTTTACCAAATCAGTTCGGTTCGTTATGGCCTAACTTCAACTCGCCTTTATTATGGGACGTTTTTGCGGTATCAACGTATGCAACGGTTTCAATTGTTTTTTGGTACATTGGTTTAATTCCTGATTTTGCGATGATACGCGATAGGGTAATAAAGCCTCGCATGAAAAAAGCCTACTCCCTATTAAGTTTCGGTTGGGGTGGTAGTGCTCGTCATTGGAGCAGGTTTGAAGAAGTTTCATTAGTATTGGCTGGTTTATCAACGCCATTAGTGTTTTCTGTTCACTCCATTGTATCGTTCGATTTCGCTACTTCGGTTGTACCAGGATGGCACACCACCATTTTTCCTCCTTACTTCGTATCTGGTGCTGTTTTCTCTGGTTTTGCCATGGTATTAACTTTAATGATCATTGTTCGTAAGGTTTATAAACTGGAAGCCTACGTAACCATCAAACACATCGAATACATGAATATTGTAATTATTGTAACCGGTTCAATTGTAGGTGTTGCTTACTTAACGGAGTTGTTTGTTGCATGGTATTCGGGCGTTGAATGGGAACAATACGCTTTCTTAAATAGGGCTACAGGGCCAATGGCGTGGGCCTATTGGATTATGATGACATGTAATGTTATTTCGCCACAATTATTTTGGTTTAAAAAACTGCGTACAAGCATTGCTTTTACGTTTGTATTATCAATTGTAGTAAACATTGGTATGTGGTTCGAACGTTTTGTAATTATTGTGCCTACACTTTGTCGTACATATTTACCATCTACATGGAACTCTTATTCACCATCATTTATTGATGTGGGTATTTTTGTGGGGACTATCGGTATGTTTTTTACTTTATTTTTATTGTATTCACGTACATTCCCTGTTATTGCGCAAGCCGAATTAAAATCAATATTAAAAGCATCGAGTGAAGAACATAAAAATGCCGCGGCAGCACACGCGCACCATTAAAACAAAAAGTTGTAAGTTTTGAGTTATTAGTTTAAATGATTCGGCAAACATTAAAAAATATTTAAAAAGTAAATAGTTAGAGAATTAAAAAGTAATTAAAAACTCAAGGCTGAAAATTAAACAAGAACGCGAAAGAAAAGGTTAAAAAGTTAGAGAATAAAGTATTAAAAACTTAAAACTCAACATTAAAAACTAAATATAAGTATGGCAACTAAACAAATTATACATGGCATCTATTCGGACGAAGTGCCCTTGTTGGAAGGATGTAGAACGCTTCGTGCTTCTGGTATTCGTATTAAAGAAGTATTCACACCATTTGCTATACACGGTATAGATCCTATAGTTGGAGTACCGCGTACACGGCTTGCAATCTGCGCTTTTATTTATGGCATTACCGGTTTATCATTGTCTACATTAATGATGTGGTATATGATGATAAGCGATTGGCCTATGGATATTGGTGGTAAACCAAATTGGGCATACTACTTTAATATTCCTGCATTTATACCAATTACTTTTGAGGCAACTGTTTTTTGTGCAGCACATGGTATGGCATTAACTTATTTATTGCGTTGTATGCTTGTTCC
>JAYTBK010000049.1:0-5554 GCA_043737035.1 Bacteroidota bacterium
GATAAACTGGTAGTGGTACAATTTAATGAAGAAGGGCTTCCGGCATTAGCCGTAGGAATAGAGTTAACATTTACAGTTACAACTTTGGCATCTTGTATACAAGTCCCGATATTACTGCCATTTACCGTATAATCTGTGGTGGTGCCGGGTGAAACCGCAATGGTGCTAGTGGTGGCACCAGTTGACCAGGAATATGTTAATGTCCCACTTGCCGTTAGAACCGTTGACTGCCCCGCACAAATACTTACATTAGATACATTGACAGTTGGTGTGGTGCAAGAAATACCAGATTTTTCTAAGAAAACATTCGAGTCGTAAAATTGGTCCTGACGATCAACAAGCGCCATAAACAAAGTGTAGGTGGCACATGGTGTAACATTAGCACTTGCGGTTAAAATGGAGGTAATACCATCCATGGATATTCCGGACACGACATTGCTATAAAAAGCGCAATTTACGCACGGGCCTGTGTTAGTATTTCCATTGTTTATAGAATTTACAGCAACACCAACAACTGTCGATCCAGGTACGGTTGCCATATTAAAATTTGTAAAATTTCCTCCTGCAGGGTTTGGGCCAGAAATAAAAAACCCGAAAGCATCGTTAAAAGATGAACCAACGAAACCATTATATTCTTCTGAACCAAAACGGTACCTGATATTAAGATTATTACATTTTGGTGTTATTTGAAACCCAAGGTAACAGCCGTCAAATGTACTGCTGCCCATTGCAGCTATGCCCGACGTGCCATTATTTGTGGATCCGAAAACGCTTGGAGCACCGGCGGCATCAACCACACGGCCGGTAGAAAGAACTACACCGTCAGTAAATCCTAAACCAGTACTACCACCATTGGTAAAAATACCGTTAGCTACTCCTGCGCAATTCAGAGTAGGACTGGAAATGGTAACCCCGCCACCTAATAAATTATTTGCCAAAGCAATGGCAGTGGCGTTTGCTGTTACGCTTAACTGAGCGTGAGCAACGCAAGAAATACAAACCAAAGCGAAAAAGTAAATTCTTTTCATAAAATATCTTAAATTAATTTTAAGACAATTTAGGGATATTATTTGAATTGTTTTGACCCTTTTAAAGAATTTCACTAATTAAATCGAACTATTTACTCAATATGCGTATCATTTTACCCAATTGCTGATCGTTTGGACGCATGGTTAAAGCATTTTGAAGGTACGTTATGGCTTTTACCGTATCGTGTTTGCCGATGTAAATGTTACCTAAAAGTAAATTTAATTTAAAATCGAAGGGTTGATTTTGCATTTTCTGTTCGATCACGCTAATGGCTTCATTTAAATTTGCTCCATTTGAATAAATTTCAGTCATCAATTCAAGCGTATTATTATTTTGAGGTAATAAATTAAACGCTTTTAAAATATATTTTCGGGCATTTGGGATATCTCCAAGATTATAACTACACAATGCAAGGTTATAAACAACTTCATGTTTCAGGCTATCTTTCGCGTAAGCTTTTATGACATAAAATTTCGCCCGTTCAAAATCTTTATAAAAATTAAGGTATAAAAAAGACAAATTGTTTAATGTTTTAAGGTTGTTCGAATCTAGTAACATTGCTTTTTGAAGTGCCTGTTCCGCAATTTTTAAATATGTGATTTGCTCCGCAGGTTTTATTGCCTTACCAGTACCAGACAGAGCTGATAAAATTTGATTTCCACACAAATTATTAAGTTTTACCGAATTTGGTTGGTGTTTGATGTCCGCGCAATATAAAGTGATTTCATCTTTCCATTCCGTGTTACGCTTTATTACTAAAAATAAATTAGCACCCAAAAACAATAACAAAACTAGTTTGAAGGAATTGTGTAAGGTTCCATAATTTAGGGGCACCTGCTTTTTATTAAGAACTTGAACTAAAATATACAATAACAAAATTGCAAATCCCACACTAGGCGTGAAGAGGAAACGATCGCCTACAATGCCCGGTACAGGTTTAACAAGGTTAGTATATAAAAAAATACCGGCAAAATAAATAGTTAATCCAATAATTACCGGGTGTTTAAGATTGCGCATGAACTTAATAAATGCGGCAACGCCAATTAGCAGTGTTCCTAAGCCGGTTAGCGCGTAAAACGAAGTAAATATTACGGGAATGGTATTAAACCCGTAGTAACATGCCATATTGTTTGGGTACAGCAACATTTTAGTATAAAACCCTAACGTGTTGAGCGCAATAACTAAAGCCTGTAAAAGGGTGTGTTTAAAATATAAAATGTTTTCATAATTTTCTACAGGGCGCTTTTCCAACGATTGATCAATTAAAAGTCGCATTACGGTGTCAAAAGTATAATAGCCTCCAATAAACACAATGAGCATTAAAATAATTTTATATTTCTTTTGCGGATAAAAGAAAAAGCTAATAAGGGGAATCAATACGATAAAAGAAAAAGAATCGAGCTTCGAAAAAAACGAGATGCATAAAAAAGCAAATGCGAGAATGAGATGTTTTATTTTATTGCTTCGGATAAAATTAAACCCTTGAATAAATGATAATCCTGAAAACAGAAAACATAGTAATACATCTCTGCTCTTTAATCCGGCAACTACTTCAACATGCGTAGGCAAAACAGCAAATATCAATACAATAAGGGTGACATAAAAAGGCGGGTAATTAGCAAATAGCAACAACAAAAGTTTATATAAAATGAGTAAACACAAGGCATAAAGTAATAGGTTAATAAAATGACTCACTGCTGGCTTAACACCAAAAAATTGATGTTCTAAAGCAAAGCTTAATTTAACTAATGGCCTGTATTCAAACGTATTTTTCCCACCTTCCTCAACAACATAATGTGTGGTAAAAATTTGTTTAATAGATTTAAATCCAAGCGTCGTTAAATTTCCGGTGCGCGTCACAAAATTATCGTCAAGCCCGTATTCGTTTTTTAAGGTGTTGCCGTAAAGTAAAACGCTGAGCGTAAAAAATAAAAGAAATTTAGACTTAACGAAATAATGTAAAATTGTCATTTGATTTTTCAGTTTTGTTGATATTGCTTAGCTACAGCAGTATCACCCTGCTCGAGCAATTGCAAATAAAGGTAAGTTGCCAGTTTAGTGTTTGGCGCGAGTATATATGCCCTCTCATATATTTTTATGGCCTTCCGTTTATCTCCCATCATAAAATAGCAATCGGCTAACTGGCCCACTAAATTATAATTGTTCGGATAAAATGTTTCTGCAACTCTGTTTACCGCAATAGCTTTTTTATAATCTTTATTGTCATAAAACATTTTAATAAGGGCAATATAGGTTGAATATTGTTTCGGATCAATTTGTAATGCCTTTTTATATGCTGTGTAAGCCAAGTAAAAATCGTTGTTTAATTTATAGCAGTTTCCTAAATTTTCATAAGCTTGCGGGTACAAGGGTTTTGCTTTAATGGCGTGCTTAAAATAAAATTCCGCCTTAGGCAAATCTTTTAAATAGCTATAATAAATTACACCGGCGTTATTATAGGCACTGTAAAAAGCACTATCATTTTTTATTGCTAGGTTATAATGATAAAGAGTTTTATTAATTAAACCGATAGGACCGTATTTGCTGTTCCCTGTTTTTAGTAATTCAAAATATTCGTTGGCCATTAAACTATTCGCTTTAGCTGATTCTTTTAGTACGGGCATATCGTGTTCGAAAAGCGTAACCTTATCGTGCCAATACGAGTTTCTATTAATTACGTACACCATACATATTAACGTTAGTATCCATCCGTAAAAATAGGGCAGGCGCAATATATTCTTGAGTTCGTATGTTTTTAATTGTGTGATAAATGGTTTGTAAAACGATACGATAATAATTGAGAAGCCGATGCTTGAAACATAGGCGAGTCGCTCGCCTAAAACTCCGGCAACAGGCGTTACAAAATTAACAAACGGAAAAACAGACCCGACAAATACACAAAAACCAAATAGAAAAAGTTTGTTTTTTGTTTTAAGGAAATATACGAGTGCAGCTACAAAAAAAGCAACCGCTATAAAGAAATAATAATTTATTGTCGGCGAAACGTCAAACACATTGCTCCCATAGTAAAATCGAAAGGGCAGGGGGAACAAAGAAAATTTTATATAAAATCCAAGTGTTTTGAGCCCGATAATTGATTTTTCAATAAACGAGTAATGGTGACCAAACATATTGTTTTCGAAGCTGTAAAATTCCCGTACAATGTCGGCTTTTAAAAGGAGGTGCTTTATTTTAACTGATGATAGGTAAACTATACAAATTCCAGCGGCGGCGGCTAACAACAACTTTAAATTTAGGTTACGGAAAATTCCTATTGCCAAAGGAATAATCGCTAAAAACAGTATGGCAGTTTTTTTTGAAAACATTCCTAATAATAAGCACAATATAATTAAGCATACGTTTAAAATTGATGGTTTTTGATAACACTGCAGGCTAAACCAAAAGGCCAGCAATGAAAATAGTAACGCTAAAATTTCGTCACGATTTTTAATACTATCAATAACCTCTGTGTGCATTGGATGAATTAAAAACAGCATCGAAATTAAAAAGGCTACTTCCACCTTATAAACATCGTTTTCCAATAATTTCATCAACACAATAAATAATAAACTTATTGTAAAAAAATAAAGTAGAATATTCATAAAATGATTTACCGCTGGGTTTTGACCAAAAATGCCATATTCGATGGCGAACATCGACGATGTAACAGGTCTGTACTCAAATGAATTTTCACCATCTTGTACATAACGCGATCGCCAAATTTTTGGAATTCCTCTAAACCCTTGCACGCACAACTTATTATTGGGAACAGACATTTCACCAGAAACCTGCGGGTTGGTTACAGTAACATATTCATCATCCAAACAAAATTTATTTTTTACAGAATTCCCGTAGAACAAAACCGTTAACACGAAAAAAATTATAAAAAACGCTTTATACCTCTGATAATCTGTTTGCATAAGCGACCATTTTAAGCTCAATAAAAAAAACAAATAAAAAAAGCGCCGTTAAAGCGCTTTCAAAATTGTAAAGGACAAAATTACTTTGTTGTTGCAGCATCTCGTCGTGCTTCATCTCTAAGTTGAACAGTTGTTTTTTTTTCGCCGTTAACAATAATATAGGCAACACCTAATTTTTGCGCAAGCCCAATATAATACACGCTGTCGTGCGTGTTTTTCATTGTTAAAATTAAATTAAAATTCCCGTTAGCTTCTGCATCTGAAACCTCAGCTGACATTACTTCCGGCGTAGCTTTTAGCTGATTTATAAAAACCTCAGATTGTGATTTGCTTTCAAAACCCGTCACATTTGTATTAATAGTGATGTGATTTGTAAAAAACTCCTTTCCAACTTTATCTTTTACAACCCAAGTAATATTCGACTGTGAATAAAAATTTAGAGAAAGCATTAAAAAAGCAATGAATGTAATTAATGTTATTTTTTTCATAGGGATTAAAGTTTATGCTAAAGTAAACGATTAAATAGTATTTTCAAAATTAATTAAATGTTATTTAGTGAACAGCTGTTTTCAACGAGTTAACGGTACTTTATATTTTTTTTGAAT
>JAYTBK010000050.1:0-2139 GCA_043737035.1 Bacteroidota bacterium
CTTCGTAATTGTTTTTCTTTGGGTGAGTCAATTAGCCGATAGGCAAGTAATACAATGATAACTGCAAAAACACTTCCGATAGCAAAATACGTTAACACCTGCAGCAACCGCTGTTTAAAGGTTACCTTAACTTTTTCATAGGTTAAGGATTTTGTATTAAACCGGTATTTAACTTTCGACATTTTGCCTGCAAAACATCAAAGATACGAAAATGAAATTATTTTATCCTAAATTTAAAAATCAAAATCAGAAATATTAAACCGTGAAAATCAAAACCTATACTTTCGATTTTCACGGTTAAAATACTTTTAAAATTTCTTTTAAAAGAAAATCCTCTAGGTTAATTACTCTAGTATTACGCGATAATTTATAGGTTTGGCCTGAAGGAATAATGACGTATGATACAGGATTCTTTAAATCACCCAAGGCTTCGTAAAACCCTTTGCTAACTACCGGTGCCGATGAATATTTTATTTCAATCGCGACAAGCGGCTTCAATCCTCTAACTAAAATTAAATCAATTTCGGCGCCGTGGTGCGTTCTGTAATAAAACGGTCGGATGTTTGGAGGTAACTTCTTACATATCTCTTCAATAACATATCCTTCCCACGACGCGCCTGTAATAATGTGTCCGGGAAGATCTTTTGCCGATTCAATTTGATTAAAATAATGTAATAGGCCGCTATCCCTGATATATACCTTGGGTGCTTTTACTAATCGTTTGGTTGTGTTTACTTGCCACGCCGTTAGTTTACGAACGATAAAAGCGCCTTCCAATAAATCCAGATACTTGTTAACGGTTGGCGCTGAAACGCCCAGCGAACGAGCATAGTTAGCCGCATTCCAAATACAACTTTGCGTACCAGCAAGCATTTCCCAAAAGTTTTTAATGATAGATGATGACAAACTAATTCCAAAAAGTGCAGAGAGATCTCGGTCGGCATATGAACGAACAAATCCTTCTTTGGAGCGCTTTGCGGCCTCCCCGCTCTTAGCTTGTAATGAACCCGGAAAGCCCCCTCTGAGCCAATGTGTGGTTTGCTTAACTTTTGATTTTATTGCTTCCGTTAACGATACCGGCCACATCTCAAGGTAATAAATTCTTCCGGCAAGACTTTCAGATAAGCCCTTAATTAATTCGGGAGCCACTGAACATGTAAGCAAAAATCTTCCGTTGTCTCTTTTACCATCAATTTCGGGGCGCAGGTGCGCAAACAATTCAGGTTTAATTTGAACCTCATCAATTATGATAAAATATTCCCGGTAGGTATCAAAAAATAATTCTACATCATCAAGCTTATTATAATCCGATTGTTTCTCTAAATCTAAATACAATACTGGTTTTTTATTAAACACTTTTATGGATTTTACCAAAGTTGTTTTGCCTACTTGCCTCGGACCCAAAAGTGTAACCACAGGAAATTCTTTTATAGATAATTCTATTTTTGCTATTACATCCCGTTTAATCATAATCTAAATATAAACATTAACCGTGAAAATCAAAACTAATACTTTCGATTTTCACGGTTTAAAAATTAAATTAAAATCGTAATTCAATTAAATAGTTATGCTACTATTTAAAATATACTTGTCATTTTATAACGGCTATTTTTATTATATTCGCTACTTCATTTTACGTCATGGAATCAAATAAAGTACGCCAAATATTTTTAGAGTTTTTTCGCTCAAAAGGTCACGAAATTGTGTCCTCCGCGCCAATGGTAGTTAAGGGCGACCCAACATTAATGTTTAACAACAGTGGAATGGCACCTTTTAAAGACATTTTTTTGGGTAATGCGCCAATTAAATTTTCACGTGTTGCTGACACTCAGAAATGTTTGCGTGTAAGTGGGAAACACAACGACCTTGAAGAAGTAGGCGTTGATACTTACCACCACACTATGTTTGAAATGCTTGGTAACTGGAGTTTTGGCGATTATTTTAAGCAAGAAGCTATTGCATGGGCATGGGAATTATTAACCGACGTTTACAAGATTGAAAAAGATCGCTTATATGTTACTGTATTTGAAGGCTGCCCCGAAGAAAATGTTCCTTTCGATCAGGAAGCTTATGATACTTGGAAACAGTTTGTGCCAGAAAACAGAATTTTAAAAGGAAATAAAAAAGACAATTTTTGGG
>JAYTBK010000051.1:0-2137 GCA_043737035.1 Bacteroidota bacterium
ATTCCATCCTTAAACTTTGAATATGCACTTAACGATCCATTTAAAGCCCGCATCTACACCCTAAAAAACGGGTTAAAAGTTTACATGAGTGTGTACAAAAATGCACCGCGCATTCAAACGTACATTGCAGTAAAAGCCGGCAGTAAAAATGATCCGGCAAATGCCACAGGACTAGCACATTACCTTGAACATATGGTATTTAAAGGGACAGATAAATTTGGAACAAAAGATTTTGCAAAAGAATCGGCCGAAATAAATAAAATAGAAAACCTTTACGAAGTTTACCGCAATACCAAAGAAGAAGGGTTACGGAAAAAAATATACCATCAAATCGACAGTATTTCGGGTGTTGCCGCAAAGTATGCAATTGCAAACGAATATGATAAAATGCTTTCGGGCATTGGTGGCCAAGGCACTAATGCATACACGTCTTTCGATCAAACAGTATATGTAAATGATATTCCGGCGAACCAGGTTGAAAATTTTTTAAAGATAGAAGCCGAACGTTACCGCAAACCGGTGTTGCGTTTGTTCCATACCGAACTCGAGGCTGTTTACGAAGAAAAAAACCGGGGACTTGATAGCGACAATAGTAAACTTTGGGAAAACGTTTTTGCCGGCCTTTTTACTCACCATTCTTACGGAACGCAAACTACCATTGGTACGATAGAGCATTTAAAGAATCCATCGATGCGTGAAATTATAAAATACTTTAATGCGAATTACGTTCCCAACAACATGGCAATTTGCCTAAGTGGCGATTTTGATCCGGACGAAACCATAAAATTGGTAGAAAAATATTTTGGTTCGATGCCATCGAAACCGGTGGAAACTTACAAGTTTGTAAAAGAAGAACCGATCACCAAAAAAATTACAAAAGAAGTTATGGGTCCTGATGCAGCTAACCTAGCAATGGCTTGGCGGTTTAATGGTTCCGGAACACGGGATGCCGATATGATAACGCTAATTAATTTACTACTTAGCAATGGCCGCGCAGGTTTATTAGATTTAAATTTAAATCAGCAACAAAAGGTTTTAAACAGCGGAGGATATGCGTATATCTTAAAAGATTATAGTTCGCACATTTTATTTGCTGAACCGAAAGAAGGTCAAAAACTTGAGTCGGTTGAAAATTTACTGTTAGAACAAATTGAACTTATTAAAAAAGGAAGTTTCCCTGATTGGTTGATGGGCGCGGTTATTACCGATCTTAAATTACAAAAAACCAAGGAACTGGAAAATAATCAAACGCGTGCTTCGGCATTTGTGGATGCGTTTGTGAATGATACAAAATGGCAACAGGCTGTAAGTACTACCGAGCGATTATCGAAAATTACCAAACAGGAAGTAATGGATTTTGCGTCTAAAAATTATAGTGCAAATAATTATGTGGTGATTTATAAACGAGTTGGTGCTGATACCACGACACAAAAAGTTGAAAAACCTACCATAACACCGGTTGAAGTAAATAAAAACGATCAATCGCCGTTTGTTAAAAATATTCTCTCTAATACACCAACAATTATTCAACCTAAGTTTATTGATTACGATAAGGATATTGTAAAGTCGACCCTAAACGGAAATATCAGGTTGATCTATAATCAAAATACCGAAAATCAATTGTTTGATCTCTATTATGTTTTTGATATGGGAACAAACAATGATAAAGTGCTACCTGTTGCCATTGATTATATACCATATTTAGGAACCAATAAAATGAGTGCAGCCGATATACAGCAGGAATTTTATAAACTGGGTTGCTCATTTAATGTTTTTAATTCCGATCGCGAAACGTGGGTTAGCCTTTCGGGCCTCACCGAAAATTTTGACAAGGCAACGCAGTTATTTGAGAGTATGTTAAGCGATCCGAAAATTGATGAAGAAGCATTAAAGAATTTAACTTCAGATATTTTAAAAAAACGCAGTGACGCAAAACAAGAAAAACGCACCATACTCCAAAAAATGATGGTTAACTACGCTAAATACGGCGCTGTAAATCCTGCCACAAATCTTTTATCGGAAGAAGAATTACAAAAATTACAACCTGCACAAATCGCTACTTTAATTAAATCGTTAACTACTTATGATCATAAAATATTATACTATGGCCCTAAACTTGTTGGCGATGTAAAAGAAA
>JAYTBK010000052.1:0-2135 GCA_043737035.1 Bacteroidota bacterium
CCGTCCTCCCATCCTTCTCACTCACATCCTTCATTTTTCCCAATGCCTTTTTCTGAAACTCAGCATCACCTACCGCAAGCACTTCATCAACAATTAAAATTTCCGGATCGAGGTGCGCTGCCACAGCAAACGCTAAACGGACGTACATACCGCTACTGTAGCGTTTTACAGGAGTATCTAAAAATTGTTCAATTTCTGAAAAAGCTACAATTTCATCAAACTTTCTATCTATTTCATGTTTCGTCATCCCTAAAATGGAACCGTTTAAATAAATGTTTTCTCTTCCCGATAGATCGGCGTGAAATCCTGTTCCAACTTCTAATAAAGAAGCAATACGCCCGGTAATTTCAATCCTTCCTTTTGATGGCGGCGTAATACGCGAAATAATTTTTAATAAGGTTGATTTCCCCGCACCATTTCGTCCAATAATACCAACACGGTCTCCCTGCTGAATTTCAAAAGAAACATCGTTTAAAGCGCAAAATTCGGTTGCCTCAACTTTCCGTTTAAACGATTTTAAATTTTTGAGGCTATGTAAAATTTTGCCCGCAAGCATATCATGTTGCGGATCAGTCTTTTTATTTATATGGTATTGCTTGGTTAATCCCTCAACCTTTATAACCGTATTTGCCATTAAATATGATCAACAAAATTACGTTCGTACTTGTAAAAATATTTTATTCCTATTACTAAAAATAAAAATGACATTATTACTGATAAAATAAAATAAAACGAATTGTATGGCAATGCATCGCTAAATAAACTGTATTTAAACCCATCAATAGCGCCAACCATAGGATTTAAACAATAAATAACGTGAAGCCAATGAGGAAGTTTATCGATATAAAAAAAAGAAGAAAAAATAACCGGGCTGGCATACATTCCAAACTGAATAATTACTGGCACAATAAATTTAACATCGCGGTATTTTACATTAACAGTTGCAAAGTATAAACCTATTCCAAAACCATTTAACACGGCTAGCAAAATAAATAACGGCGCCATTATCACTTGCCAGTGAACTGGTTGCCCGGCAATTATAAAAAGTGTAATCAATATAACCAGAGAAATTAAAAAGTCGATAAGGCAAACTACGATTGTGCTTAACGGTATAATTATTTTTGGGAAATAAACCTTAGAAAATAAATTACTATTGCCTACAATAGAATTGCTTACATCATTAAACACATTTGTAAAAAGTTGCCAAAGTAGCATGGCTGAACCAACGTGTAAAAAATTTGTGGCGGTACTTTCCGATTGGTTTATTTTACTGGCAATATACCCAAAAACTAAAATGTTAATAGTTGGTTTTACAATGGCCCAAATAATTCCGGCGAATGCCTGTTTATACCGAATTAAAAAATCGCGTTTGGCAAGGTTAAGGAGTAAACTTTTATACCTTAGAACTTCTTTCAACGAGAAAAACGAGCTAAGGTGCGAATCAATTATAATTTTCTTCTGGTTCAACTTTTTAAAGTTACAACTTGAATTTTACCTAAAGTATTTAAAATATTAAAGATATTGACTTTAACTGTTTAATAAGTGAAAATTAAGTTTAGTTGACATAAACTAACCACTGAAGCAATAAATCCAAAATGGCGAAAAATTCGTATTTAATTAAATCAATATTATTATCTATGAAATATGTCCTTTATATTTTACTTACGGTGTTATTAAACGCGGGTTTCGCGCAAACTAAAATGAAACCCGCAACTCAACCATTTGCCGGTGATACCGCTTGGATAGTTAAAATAAACAAAACTAATGTCGAATGGAAAAAACTACTAACACCTGCACAATATCATATCACGCGCGAGGAAGGCACTGAAAGCCCAAATACCAAAGGTAATTTTTGCGATAACCACACAAACGGAATGTATTACTGCTTGAGCTGCAATAACCCATTATTTAGCTCTTTAAAAAAGTTTGAATCAGGTACTGGTTGGCCAAGTTTTTGGCAAGCATACAGTAGCAAGAGTATTGCCAAATCAGTTGATAATTCGTTAGGGACAACGCGCGATGAAATAGCATGTCAACGCTGTGGTGCACACTTGGGCCATGTATTTGATGATGGGCCGAAGCCAACAGGTTTGCGTTATTGCATGGACGGTTTGGCGCTTAAATTTATGAAAGGT
>JAYTBK010000053.1:0-5530 GCA_043737035.1 Bacteroidota bacterium
CTCGCGTTTGACACGATTAGTGTATGTACACCCAAAGCTTTCATTACCCTTACCGGGAAAGTTATTTCATGCATGGAATAACCTTCATAAAAATGGAAGCGACCCTGCATTGCCATTACTTTTTTGCCGCCAAGTTCTCCAAAAATAAGTTTGCCACTGTGGCCTTCAACCGTACTTAACGGAAAATTTTCAATCTCACCATATGGGAGGACAAATTCTGCGCTTATTTCCTTAACTAAGCCACCCAGGCCTGTGCCAAGTATAATACCCACTTCGGGCTTAAAGTCTTTAGTTTTTTCAAGAATACTTTTTGTGGTAAAATTTATTTGTTCTAACATAATTTATAATTGTATCGTTAAATTCCTGTTCTTTTTCTTTAAAATCCACCTCTATCGGCAAAACGAACAAAGGTAACGTATTAACTATATCCTGCAAGCTGTTACCTTTTAAACGCATGGCATCTTTTTCTGTAGTAACTACAATTTTATTTCCTCCTTCAATGTTATCGAGCGCGGCGCTAATATCTGCAATATTTTGTAAAGTAAATTGGTGGTGATCAGGAAACTGAAGATGTTTTACAAATGAAGCATATTCTTTAAGATATGTGATCATCGGCTGTGGATTCCCAATTCCGGTAAACACCACTATGCGATACCTGAACAAATCATTTAATGTATTAATGGTTTCTCTTGGATTTTGAAAGCCCGACAGTTCACCGTATTTAAGCCATGTAAAAAATAATTTTTGGTGCGACAAGGGCTTAATATCCTTGATAACATTTCTAATATCAACTGCATTTACCCTATCGGGCGTTTTACTTATAATAATAATATCCGCGCGTTTAATACCGTTTTTGGGTTCGCGTAAATTACCGGCCGGTAACATGCAATCGTGTAAATATAAACGATCATATTCGCTCACTACAATATTAAGTTCGCACTTTAAAGCCCTGTGCTGAAAAGCGTCATCAAGTAAAATTACATTTGGACAGGTTTCTAATTTCAACAAATTTTTAACGCCGTTCGGCCGGTTCGCATCCACCGCAACAATAATATCTTTATTTTTAGTTTTGTACTGAAGCGGTTCGTCACCAATATCAAATGCGGTACTATTTTCGTCAGCAATGATAAAGCCTTTACTTTTTCGTTTGTAACCGCGGCTTAGTGTTGCTATTACAAATTGTCCTTTTAAAAATTTTATGAGGTGTTCCACATGCGGCGTTTTACCGGTGCCACCAATAGCAAGGTTTCCCACACAAATAGTATGCACATTAAAACTCTTACTTTTAAAAATTTTTATATCGTACAAAAAATTGCGAAGTGCTGCAATAATGCCATAGGCAATTGCGATAGGAAAAAAAAGTATTTTTCGGAGGGATAACAATTTTAAAAAGTGAATTTACTATGTTTTTGTTATAACACGAAATATTGCAATTCTCATATTTTACTTACGGAATGCTATTTATAACGCTTTACCGGAATAATGATATATGTCCGTTGCGAATTAATTTTTTTTCGGGGTTTTTTTGCACCGCTTCAATTTTGTAAACGTATACGTCATCGGGGCATGGGTTGCCTTTAAACTTCCCGTCCCACTTTCCATTAGCGTTGTATGAGGTGTAAACGGTGTTTCCCCACCTGTCAAAAATTGTGAGTAAAAAATAACTGTATTCGCACTGGAATACCGGAATAAAGAGGTCGTTTTTATCATCTTCATTTGGAGTGAAACTGTTTGGGATATAAATGTCACAATCACAATTTTTATATTTAACTATTACCGAATCGGTTTTTGTACCACACGTTTTTGATATACTTTTAATCCAATAGATGCCTTCCTTTGCAACATTAATAGTGCTGGAATTTTCGCCCGTGTTCCAATACAGTTGAACGCCTTGAGGTGATTTAACCGAAAGTGTTTTGTTGTTCTCGTTTTCGCAGATCAATAGTTCTTTTCCAAAATTAGCTACAACGCCGCTGGCGGATGTTACTCTAAAAGTATCTACAAAAAAGCAACCTCTATTATTTGTTTTTATCCAGTATTTGCCTGGTTTATCTATTTTTAAAATGGCCGATGGATCGCCGTTACTCCAACTGTAATTGTACTTTGTATCAGGCTTTATCAATAAAACACTACCACCACATAAAATAGTGTCACGTATATTTATCCGAGGTTTCTCATATACTTTTACAAACGTTGTATCGTGGTAAACATATTTGCCATCGTAAATTTTTATAATGTGCCGGCCCTTTTGTTTTGCGAAAAATTGTTTTGTGTTTTGAATGATAACCCTTGGTGTTGTCCACTCAAAAATTGCGGCAGCGCTCAATTTTTCTTCCGGAAATTTTATCAGTACCGAATCTCCCGCGCACACACTGGTTGTATCGGACAATAAATTTTGCGGTTTAATTTGGGCGTTGGCAAATGCAACGTCAAACAAAATAAAAACGGTAAATATGTATTTTTTAAAGTTCAGTTTGTAGTTGCTTAAACCTGTAATGTTATGGTTATGCGTGTTCCTTTTTCCGGCGTTTGCAAATCGGCCTTATCAACAATAGTTACCGTTTGGTATTTTCCGGTAAGCTTGGTATTGAGTTTTAAAATATTTTCAATGGTTGTTGTGCCGAGTGATTTGTGCCCGGATTTTGCATTTTCGCGTGCTTTGTTGTAGCCGATTCCGTCATCTTCAATAATAATTGATAACGTTTTTTCATTAAGTTTCTTAAAAAAAATATAAAGATTTCCATGTTCGTGTTTAGGCAAGATGCCGTGAATGATGGAATTTTCGGCATAAGGTTGAATGATCATGTTTGGAATTTTGATATCAAACGTATTTAGGTCTTTTTCTACAACGATATGGAAATCGAACTTTCCTTTAAAACGTTCTTTTTCAAGGTCGAGGTAATAATTTAAACGCGTCAATTCTTCGTGTAACGGTATTTCGCCCTGCGACGCTTTTTCTATGATCATGCGTATTAATCTAGAAAATTTTGCCAAATACTCGCTCGCTTTTAACGCATCATTAGAATTAATATAATTTTGAATACTAGTGAGTGAATTAAAAATAAAATGTGGACTCATTAATGAATTCATTGCCTGATGTTTCAGTAAATTTACCTGTCTTTCCACATGCACGCGCTTTGTTGCTTTGCTGCGCACACGCTTTATCCAAAGCAAAGCTATGCTCGCCATAATAATGAGTGAACCAAAAATAATGATGATCATAAACCATTTACTTTCCTTAAATGGAATTTCTTTTTTAATTACAATTTTTATCGGATCCGTCCAATTTATATTATCGTAAGAACAAATGATGTTTACCACATGGGAGCCGCCGCTGATAGAAGTAAGTCTTAAACTCGTGTTTTCAAGGCTTAACCATTTAGAATTATCAAACTTGTATTTGTAAAATTGTTTATTAGGTTTTACAAAAAGAGGGCTAGTAAAATTAATTGTTACGTCAGATTCGGAGCTTGTTAAAGAAAGTCGATTATTGATAAGGTCTTGATCTTTTTCGTTAACAGTAATAGACGTTATAAAAAGTTTGTTGGCAATTTTTAGGTTGAGTAAATTTTGTATGCTGCATAACGTTATACCCTTGTTGGTGCAAATACAACATTTATCTTGTTCAAAAACTATATCGTTAACGCTGTTTGATAGAAGGCCGTTTGATTTATTGTAAACCGCAAGCGGCTGCATATTTTCGTCGCAAATAAACAAGCCGTCCAATGTTGCAATCCATATTTTATTTTTGTAAAACCGAATTTTTTTTACGGCGGTTAACCGTAACTCACCGAGTTGTTGTATCAACAGAGAACTTTCGAGAATGGTAATCCCGTTTTCATGACATAGGTATGTTTTACCATTGTTGCCCTGTATATCATTAATTGCATAGCTAAGCAATTCCGTAGTATTGTTTCGGTATTTTTTATTTTTTTTATCGTAAATCGTTAATCCGTCCGACGTTCCCACGAAAACACTTTGTTCACTTTCATGTACTGCTATTATTTTTGTGCGATAATCCTCAAATGAAATTAAGGTATCAAAAACATTAGTTTTTAGGGGCACGTAATTATTGCAATAGTACAAATTACCTACACCATCCGCTAAAAAGGCGTGCCCTGTAGTTTCATTATAATTAAATAAACGTGATTGAACAGCGCTAAAATTATAAATCTCATCACTTAAAATAAATGTTTTTTTATTTTCGGAGATCGAATTAGGCTTTGCAAAAACAACTGTTTTTCCAATCGGTTTTAATGCGTAAACCGACTCCAAGAAAAGCTCATCAGGTTTAACGGCGTTTTGCGTATTTCCTGTTTTTTCGTCGTAAATAAAAAGCCCATTATTGGTACCAACTATAATATTTTGGTTCACAAAAGCGGCACATGTAACCGGCAAAACTTTACGATCGCTTGCAAAAGAAATATTTGTGAGTTCGGGATTTTGAATGAAGTAAATACCATCGTTAAAAGTGCCGATCCAAATGTTATCGTCTGTATCTTTGTAAATGCAATTTATAAGCGTTTTATCAATTCCTAAAAGATCAAAGGCATCATATGTGATGTTGTTTTCAGTTAGGTATAAATTGTCATCGGGGTTGTTCGTGAACCAAATGTGATTGTATTTATCAACCACCATTTTACTCACCCGTGCATTATTGTTTTCACTAAAAAAGTTAGTCGTTTTTTGAGTCGCAACTGCAATTGTTTTAATAATATCGGTACCATTAAAACAAAATATCGCGTTATCGCTTCCCAAAAAAATTAGGCCCGAGGTATCTTGTGTAATTGAATATACCGGAAAATTACGTTTGAAAATATACCTGATTTGTTTTCCTTTATCTAACAGGTAAAGCCCGTCGGTACGGCCAACCAGCACTTTATTTTCTTTGGTTTTATAGAGCGAAAATGCTTGGTTTGAATTTTCTTTTTGTTTTATTTCATCTTCAATCAGCTTGCCTGAGGCTTTTTCAATTATCGATATTTTTATCTGATCCGTTAATGAGTAACTATAGTTTTTATCGTCAATCAGCTCATCAACACTTTTAAAATTTAAATCTTTTAATAACCTTACGTCGTTTATTTTTTTGCTGTATTCATAAATACCACCACGGCTATTTATTATAATCAAATTATTTTCACTGGTAAAACTTATGTTGCGTATATCATTCGATTTAAGGTTTGTTTTTGGTTTGATTTTATTAAAGTTGTAGCCATCAAAATTGTAAACGCCGTTTTCGGTTGCCAGATATAAAATTCCTCTATTATCCTGTTTTATGGCCAGTACATTGGTATTGCTTAGCCCATCTTCAGGGCCATAATGCTGCAGAGAAAAACTTCGGTTTTGGGCAATTACCGTTGCACTAATTGCAAGCATCGTAAAAAAAACAAATGATTTATAGCGTAAATTTATGGGCATACCTGTGGTATAAAAATAAGTATAAAATACATTGTTTTTCGCATAAAAAAATCGCGGTAATTGCTTTGCCGCGACTATAATTTTAATTCCTGTATTTGCTCTATTTTGGCGT
>JAYTBK010000054.1:0-2130 GCA_043737035.1 Bacteroidota bacterium
TAAAACAGTAAACGAAATTAAAAAATTTAATGGCGAGTTTGTTACCATTTTTCATAATGATACATTTGTTCCACCGCAACAAAAGTGGATGGATCTTTATTCTGAAATTATAAATTTTTCTAAAAGAAAAAATCTAACTACGCTTTAATTATGTGCGGTATTTCAGGAATTATATCTAAAAACAATGGTGTATCAATAAAAGATGCATTATATAAAATGAGTTCTGCTATTAGCCACCGCGGGCCCGATGGCGAGGGTTTCGCTTTTTTTAAGAAAGGAATTTTTGTTACAGTGTTTTCCGATGATACACCACTCGTAAATAAAGAAAGTAAAAAATATTTATTTAATCCGTCTGTAAATTTTGCGGATGCAGCTACGGATTTGCAAATAGGATTTGCGCATCGCCGGCTATCAATCATAGATCTTAGCGAAAGCGGGCATCAACCCATGTGCGATACATCGTCAAAATATTGGGTGACATTTAATGGTGAAATTTATAATTACGTTGAGTTAAAGGCTTTGCTCATCAGTAAAGGCCATCAATTTGTAACTCAAACCGATACCGAAGTTCTGATTGAGGCCTATAAAGAATGGGGAACCGATTGTTTACAATATTTCAATGGTATGTTTGCATTTGCTTTACTTGATATACAAAAGCAAATTGTATTTTGCGCGCGCGATAGGGCAGGAGTTAAACCTTTTTATTATGGCAACAACTCACAGGCCTTTTCTTTTGCTAGTGAATATAAAGCATTTATAAAATCGGGATTGATTAACTTTGAAATTAACGAGCAAGAACAATTTGATTTTATTGTAAATGCAAATCTTGAAACACACGAACATAGTTTGTTTAACGGTATTATTGAATTAAAACCTGCACATTTTTTATGCTATAATGTTTTAACCCATCACTTTAAAATAACCGAATATTACGCGATTTCCAATAAAATTTCTTCTGAAAAAAGCGATGCAGAAATTATCGAAACTATTGAAGAAAAATTGGTAAACGCCATTAACTTAAGGCTCCGCAGCGACGTTAATATTGGCGCTTGCTTAAGTGGCGGACTTGATAGCAGCATTATTGCCGGAATTGTAAAACACTTGCAACCAGAAAAATACTTAAAATTGTTTACGGCTGTTTTCCCCGGTGAAAGTTTTGATGAAAGTAATTACGCTAAACTCGCCGCTAAATCTGTAGAAGGCAGTTGGCAAACCGTTAGTCCTACGGCGACTGAATTTTTTAGAGATATTGAAAAGTTAAATTATTTTCAAGATCTTCCTGTTTGGAGCACCAGCACTTACTCGCAACACCGGGTTATGGAGTTGGCAAGTTTAAATAATATAAAAGTTGTACTTGATGGGCAAGGTGCGGATGAACTATTTGGAGGCTACTCACACCATTACTTTGCTTTGTGGAAACAATGGATGAATGCAGGTCGGTTTGATAAAGTAAGAAATAGCGTAAGGCAAAGCAAAGCAACAATACCTGGAGGCTACGGTTTATTTGCTAAGCAATTAATAAAAGATCGCTTTGGCTTAAGCGTTAATTATGTTAACTACTTTAGTGAGAAATCAGAATATGGTAAAAGCAGAAACCAAAAAATCGCATCCACGTTAAATGGCCAGTTAAAGTTTGATTATGAAAATAGGCTCAAATCATTTTTAAAATGCGAAGACCGCTGTAGCATGGCTTTTGGTATTGAAAGCCGTGTTCCTTTTGCTGACGACATTGAACTCGTTAATCTCTTATTTTCAATTGATGGCACCAAAAAAATACAACATGGTATATCCAAATATCTATTGAGGCAGGCTGCAAAACGTTATATCCCAAAACCAATTTATGAGCGCAGAGATAAAGTGGGATTTGAAACTCCTGTCGGAAATTGGTTTGCGCCATTTAAAGCACAAGTTATTGATACAATTACAGCCGAGTTAGACTTTTTAAAAAACCATGCTTTGGAAAAAAACTACGATGAAATGCTCAAAAAAAAACCAACTTTTATTTTACGGTTGTATTCCTTTGCTATTTGGAAATCGGTTTTTAGAAAACTAAATTAAACCAGATACACCGCTTCTTTTCCTTTTTTAGAAAAATCGGTATCAATACGCTCTTGTAATGTAGTGGATAGT
>JAYTBK010000055.1:0-5522 GCA_043737035.1 Bacteroidota bacterium
GGCTATTAGAAGCGTTTTGTGTTGCAGCAGTAAATGTGCCCGGAGCTGCAGACCACATATACGTATAGTCAGCAGCGTTCATAAGTGTTGATGTACTTACTGAATTAACGGAGAAACTTACTGAAGAGCCGTTACAAATAACTGTTGGAGTGATTGCGACAGTCATGTTCAACGGAGCCTCTTTTATGTTAATGGATGTAGTGGTTGTGTTTACACATCCATTCATCGAGTTACTAGCGTTAACTGTGTAGTTATTAGTTCCTGTAGAATTGCTCTTCACAAAAACCTGACTCGCGCTTCCGCCTGTGTAAGGAATAGTTCCGGCGGCGTTCGTATAAAGGTTTGCAGATGGCGACCAAATATAAGAATTAAAATCAGCTATAGTAGAAGTTACGCTTACAGTAGCAGTTTGACTTCCACCGCAAATAGAACTAGGAGAACTGACACTGAAATTAGGAATTGCCATAACGGTAGCGGTAACAGCGGTACGAGGACTCTCGCAACCCGCAAGTATTTGCCAATTATAAAAGAAATAATAACTTGGCATGGATGAGCTTCCTGTAATTGACAGAATTCCAATTTGTGTATAAGGAAAACTTACACCAGAATTATCACGAAATAAACCAGTAATTCCTCCGGATATTGAAATACAATTTAATCGATAATTTGTGCCCGGCGTGATATTAAAATTTAAAGTCACGGTGTTGACAGCGGCGCCCGGCGCTAGGGTAACTGTTGCGGTTTGCAAAGTTACACCCATAGAATTTTGCAATGCTACCACTACGTTTCCGGTGCCGGTGCCGGCTGCATAAATATCAACCGACGTTAATGTAAAATTTGCCATTGCGTCAAATTTTAAATAATTTAAAGGCGCCAATGCTGTTCCGGAAGTGTTTGCCTTTCCTACAGTGTAAGTTGTTGGCGTAGCCCGTGAGGAAACATAGTACGTGGTAGACGTTGTTAAAGTTGGAGTAACATGCACAGTTCCACTGTTAATAGGATTTCCGCCAAAAGAATTAGCATACCATAAAATTGTTGCCGTTGCGTTACTTGTTGTTGCTTGAAGAGTGAAAGAGGCACTACCGCAAACTGAACCAGACGTTGTACTAGTAATATCAGGGCTCATACACTGTGTTGTGTAAATTAAAACGTTCGTCCAATTACTCACTCCCGCGCTACCGCCACAATTGGCGCGTACATAAAACATATAATCTGTTGAGGCGGATAATCCGGTATTAGTAAATGAATTTGCTGTGGTTATGCCAGTTGGAATGGTACCACCGTTCGGTGCTGCCAAAGGGCTCGGCCCATAATAAATATCCCAAGTTGTTTCCGATCCTCCCGCAACCCAAGTTATTACGGCGCTACTGGCAGTAATATTATTTGCAGTTACGGATGTTGGCATAGGGCAATTTGGCATTGTAGTAAATACGTTACCGTTAGTCCAAGTACTTAAATCACCTAAACTACAATCCGTTTGTACATATAAAGTATAAGTTGTTGAGCCTGTTAAGCCTGTAGCTGAAGCAGAAGTTGAAGTCGCAGCAACTGTTCCGCTCGCATCTAATCCGGTGGCACCGCTTCCTGCTGCACCTGAAGATCTAATTTCCCAATTGTAATTAAAAGGAGTTCCACTGGCGGGTGCTGTCCAATTTACAGTTGTTGTTGTGTTTGTTAGCGCTGATACACCAACACCTGTAGCCGGCAAACATGTAGAACCTAACTCTAGGCGAAATTCGTCAATACCAATGCTATTACTACTAAATCTAGAACCCTGAACGATCGCAAAAAATTGTCCTCCTGCAATGATTGAATTTGGTATTAATGCTGTATAATTATACCAGCCTGCCGTTGCTACGGACGGACTTTTAGTCATTTGCGGAAATATTTTTAAAATTTCAGTCGCGCCCGATAAATTGGGTGCAGTATTAACATAAACCAAAATACTGTCACTAGGATTACTGTTACCAAGAATGGCTCGGTAAATCCATAAATTTACTTGAACCGGCGCAGGCGCTACCGCCGATACATCAAATAAAGGGCTTACCAATAAGGCGTTAGACGCGGCTCCGGATATACCTATGAAACGAGCACCGGATTGCGGCGAACCCACTGCACCATTGTTAACATACGTAAGCCACGAATTGGTACCCGTGATTTGAGATTTATTCCAACAGGCCGGAAACGTTGAAAGATTAAAACTTTCGAGGTAGGGTAGTGAAGTGATTGGAGCGCAAAGTGTTGTAAAAGAAACAGGATTTCCATAAGCTGTGCAGGCAGATCCTATTCCGGCGACCTGAAATTCATAAACGGTCGACGGATTTAAGCCCGTAAGCGAGGCGGAAGTTCCCGTAAATGGATTTCCGGGGGCGCTAAGCCAAGGGCCCGTCGCTAATTCACGGTACTGAACCGAATAACTTGTTGCTCCTGTAAAGGAATTCCAATTTAAAGTTGCACTATTATTTGTTATTGACGTTGCTGCTGTCACGGTTGGGCCTGGACACGTAGAAATTAATGAAACATTATCTATACCTGCCGGTGGATTACCACCAATAGAATTGTTGTTTATCCACTCATATACAACGCGAAAATTAGTTCCGGCCAATGAAGCAGGTAGAGTAATTGTAGTATTGGTCCAGCTGGTCTGTAAATTTAAATTTGCTAATAAAACTTTTACTCCGACTAAAGGACTAATACCCGTTCCGGCAACTGGAGTAACCGTTGTAGGAACAGTCCACACACGTAAACGATCAACCGTTGATTGGCCATTAGCAATCCAGTTAAATTTTAAAACAATATTAGTTTCGCCGGAAGGTACGCTTACATCCGAAAATAAATGAATAGCCGATGCAACATTTGGATTATACGTGTGACTTGTTGGAGTAAGTGTGTTTGAAACATATGCTGAATTTGAGCCTAAAAAACCCGGAGTTGCATTAACACCAACATTCCATTGATTTGGTTGTACACCGCCTGTTGAAACAGTCCAGTTATTTGCGGCAAACGTTATTCCACTTTCAAAACCGCCGTTGGTTGCCGGGTCAATTAATATCGTTTGAGCGTTTCCATTTAAGGAAACGATCGTTAGGCTAAAAATAACGAGTAAAAATTTGTTCATAAGTTTTTAATTATTGTTAATTAATATTCAAACATACGCATAAAATACGAAAACACCGTTTTATTATGCATAGCGTCTTCGTAGTTCAATTTATATGCCATTTTTAAATTCTTCTCCTGCGAATCATTTAATCGTAACATTTAATTAACATTGGAAACTTGAAAATCAAATTAAGTTTCCTAAGTTTGTGGCTTGTCCGATCTATTTTAATATTAAATTATTCTTATGAAAAATTTTATAGTTATACTCTTTGTAATTTTTGGCGTGTCCAAAATTATTGGGCAGGATAATGCCACCATTAGCGGGTACTTAAAGGATGGCAAAAATGGCGAATCGCTTGTTGGAGTTACGGTTTACAAAAAAAATTCGCAAGTAGGAACGAGTTCTAATGTATATGGATTTTATTCGCTAACGATTCCAAAAGGCGTAGATACACTAATGTTTACCTACATTGGTTACAAAACAGTAGTTGTTCCTATAAACTTAATTGCAAACAAAACTATAAACATAGAGCTTTTGGAAGAAGAAAAGGAACTTGCTGAGGTCGTTATTACTTCAGAAAAAGCGGATGTAAACGTTAAAAGTTTGGAAATGGGCACTTCCAAATTAGATATCAAGCAAATTAATAAAATTCCGGCTTTACTAGGTGAAGTGGACATTGTAAGGGCAATTCAATTATTACCCGGTGTTACAACAGTAGGTGAAGGCGCTAGTGGTTTTAACGTGCGCGGAGGAAATATTGATCAGAATTTAATTCTGCTTGATGAGGCGCCGGTTTATAATTCTTCTCACCTCTTTGGATTTTTTTCTGTTTTTAATCCGGATGCTGTAAAAGATGTAAAGCTTATTAAAGGTGGAATTCCGGCTCAATATGGAGGAAGAGTGTCGTCGATTTTAGATATTAGGATGAAAGAAGGTAATAGTAAAAGACTAGCCGTCAATGGAGGAATTGGTTCCATTTTTAGCAGGTTAAGTATTGAAGCACCCGTCATTAAAGATAAAATGAGCTTTATAATTGCAGGACGAAGGAGTTACATTGATGCTTTATCAAAACCGTTTTTAAAATCCACCAGCCCTTTAAAAAAGTCGAAATTTTATTTTTATGATCTCACGGCAAAAATTAATTACCGTATTAATGATAAAAACACCGTATTTGCCAGCGGTTACTTTGGAAGAGATGTTTTTGAAGCCAACATTTTTAATTTCAATTGGGGCAATGGTACTGGTACCATACGATGGAACCATATTTTTAACAGTAAGTTATTTATGAATGTCACGGCATTTTATAGTAATTATGATTATCAGCTACAATTTAAAACAGTAAGCAGTAAGGAAGGATTTAAATGGACGAGTAATGTTATAAATTATAGCATTAAGCCTGATTTTACATATTATTTAAATTCGAAAAACACCGTTAAATTTGGTATTCAGGCTTTATTTTATGATTTTTCTCCATATAAAGCTACTATAACATTTTCTGATGGAACGAAAACAGATATTAAATCGGAAAAACGATACGGAATTGAAAACTCGGCATATTTAGGAAATGAGCAAAAAATTTTACCACGCCTTTCGGCTGAATACGGCGTGCGGGTAAGTATGTATAGCTATTTAGGAAATGGAACAGCGTACTATTATAGAGATACAACACCTAACACGGTTTTACCTTTAGACCATAAAAAAAAATATAATCAGGGTGAAGTAATTAAAACTTATGTTACTCCAGAGCCACGATTAGCATTAAACTATGTTATTAACGACAAGAGTTCGGTTAAGGCCAGTTACAACCGCATGGCGCAATACCTGCAACTCATTAGTAATACCGCAGCGAGCACACCGTTAGATGTTTACACCATCGCCACTAATAATTTAAAACCATTAATTGCCGATCAGGGAAGCCTTGGATATTTCCGAAATTTTAAAGATAATATGTATGAAACGTCTGTTGAGGTTTATTATAAATACATGCAAAATCAACTCGATTATATCGATAACGCAGATCTTTTTATAAACCCGCAAGTTGAATCGCAACTGTTGCAGGGACTCGGACGTGCCTACGGAGCGGAATTTTATATTAAAAAGACAAAAGGCAAATTAAACGGATGGATAAGTTACACACTCAGCAAAACTGAAAGGCTTGTGCGAGGCATAAGTAACGATAACTGGTTTTTTAGTCGCTACGACAGAACCCATTGCTTAAACACCACGCTAAATTATGATATTACAAAACGTTGGAACGTATCGGCAAGTTTTGTTTTTTTAAGCGGTACGCCTGCCACCTTCCCTAATACAAAAATTCAGGTTCAGGGTTTTAATATACCTTACAACACAGAAGGAAAGCGAAATAATTACAGAATAACACCTTACCATCGATTAGATATAGGTGCAACATACGCGTTTAGAA